>WHTS01000050.1 GCA_009377585.1 Betaproteobacteria bacterium | reverse complement strand
CCGAGGAGGGGCTGGACGCGACAGCGTCGCGGACGAGGTGGTTGGCTGTGAATCGCGGCTACGATGACTGCTTGAGAAAGCTGTCGGGATTGCGCGTGAACTTGTTACGGCAATCCAGCGAATCGAAGTAATACCAGCTCCCGTCGTGGAACTGGCGCGTTCCCATCTTCGGATCGACTTCCTTCGCGCCGCCGGGCGTCATCCCCGTTTGCGCTTTCGCAGCCGCCTCGTCTACGGGCGCCTGACACACTGGGCACTTGGCCATGAACACTCCTCCTCTACGTTAGGCCGTGGCTGTGGCTTTGGACCGGGACTTCGGCGCCTTCGCGTCGCCTTCCTCGGCCACCACCGGCACCGGCCGGCCGAGAATGACGGTTCCGGGGAAATCGATCAGCGCATGGGCGATGCGCGCACGATGCTCGAACGCCGTGCCCAGGCGCATGGTCCAGGCCGACACCCGCCGGAACCACAGCTGCAGATCGAACTCCATCATGAAACCGATGCCGCCGTGGATGCTCTGCGACTGGCGTACGGCCGCCTCGCACTTCTCGTTGCAGAACGCCTTGGCCTGCGAAACTTCAACCGAGGCGGGCAACCCCTGATCGAGCTTCCACAGCGCTTCGAACGTGAGCAGCTCGCCCCCGTCCACCCAGATCTGCATGTCGGCGCACATGTGCTGCACCGACTGGAAGGCACCGATCGGCTGGCCGAACGCTTCGCGGAACTTCGCGTACTCGAACGCCATCTCGATGTCCTTGCGCGCCGCACCGACCATCTGCGCGCACAGCAGCACCGTGCCCCGATCGAGCATGCGCTCGACGATCGGCCAGCCCTCGCCCACCGCGCCGATGACGTTCGCTTTGGGTACCTTCACGTCCTTGAACGTCACTTCGCTCTGCCGGTCCTTGGCCAGCGTGATGAGCCCCTTGTCGCTGATGCCCTTCGATTTGGCGTCAACGATGAAGAGCGTAAGTCCTTCGGCTGCCTTCGAGCCGGACTTGGTGCGCGCAACCACCAGGACGTGATCCGCGGCCGGAAAGTTGTCGACGAAGAGCTTCACGCCGTTCAACACGAAGTCCTCGCCCTGCGCCTTGGCCTGCATCTTCACCGCCGCCGGGATCAAACGCGGATCGTCCTCGGTGAAAGCCCAGGTCATGATCGACTTGCCGGCGACCACATCGGGAAGGTATTTGTCCTGTTGGGCTTGCGTGCCGTCGCGTGCGATGGTGAGCGCCGCGACCGCGGTGCTGTGCAGCGGCAGGGGCGCCAACGCCCGGCCGGCTTCGCGCAGGATCAGGCCCAGGTACACCAGCGGCATGTTGGAGCCGCCGACCTCTTCCGGCATGCACATCCCCTGCCAGCCGAGCTCGGCCACCTTGGCCCACAGATCCTTGGGGTAGCCCAGCGGATCGGTTTCCATCGCCCGCACCAGCGAGGGCGGGCATTCCCCATCGAGGAATTCACGGGCGCTATCGGCGATCATGCGCTCGTCATCGTTCATCAATACGTCCATTGACTAGCCCTCCACTTTCCTGGATTTGCGCGACGACGGCATCCCGAGGCCTCGGCGCGCCACCTGATCACGCATGACCTGCACGCTGCCGTGATTGATGCCGGACTGGAACGACCCCATGACATTGTGCCCGAACACCCCGTCCTCGACTGCGTGGGGAGAAGTCCTCAGCAGGCTGGCGTACGGCCCCAGCATCTGGGTGATGGCCTCGGTGACGCGCACGCCGTGCTCCGGCGCCCACACCTTCTCGGCCGAGCCCTCGTAGGTGAACTTGCCGCCGCGCTCGACGATCGACATGCTGCGCATCGTCATCAGGCGGCAGACTTGCGCTTCGATCCACATCTCGGCGATCTTGTCGCGAATCGCCGCGTCTTTGCCAAGCTCGAAGCCGTCGAAGCTGTTCGACTTGACGAAGTTGACGATGTCCTCGTCGCGGCGCACCGAGATGAGGTAGCGCGACGCGCCGACGCGGTCGAGATTCAGGCCCATGGAGCCCACGCGCCAGCCCTTGTTCTCTTCGCCTAGCAAAGTGGACTTGTGCACGCGCACGTCGTCGAAGAAGGTTTCGTTGGTGCGCGACGCGCCATAGGTCGTGTCCATGGGCGCGGTCGGGTTGTTCTGGATGGTCCACAGCGGCCGCACCGTGATCCCGGGCGTATCCATCGAGATGAGGAAGATCGAGATGCCTTCGTGCTTGGGCGCGGTGCGATCGGTGCGCGCCATGAGATAGATATGGGTCGCCGAGTGCGCGGCCGTGGTGTACATCTTCTGGCCGTTGATCACGTAGTGGTCGCCGTCGCGCACCGCGCTGCACTTGAGGTTGGCGAGGTCGGCGCCCGCGTGCGGCTCGGTGAAACCGAGGCAGAACGAGATCTCGCGCTTGATGAGGCGCGGGACGTAGTACTGCTTCTGCTCCTCGGTGCCGGCCGCCATGATCGCCGGCGCGCCGCTGCCGCCCAGCGAGATGTTCACGCCCGCACGCACGAATTCCTCTTCGACGATGTACTGCGTCAGGCGGTCGCCGCCCTGCCCCCCGTACTCCTTGGGGTAGGTGATGCCGAGCCAGCCCCGCTCGTAGATCTTCTGGTAGAACTCGTGCGCCTTCGGCGACGTACCGCGCGGGCGCTCAGCGTTGGCATGGATGTCCATCTCCTCGGCGAGATCGGACGTCACGTTCTCCTTGATGAACTGGCGCACTTCGCGCCTGAGCGCTTCCTGCTCCGGTGTATATGCAAAGTCCATGGTCTTCCTTCCGTTGATCAAAGGAACGTCTGACGAGCGCAACGTCTGACGAGCGCAGAGCATCCGCACCTGCTGGAATGCGTCCGTACGAAGTCAAGCAATCCCCAGCTTTCGCTTGTAGTCGGGCTCCCAGTACGCGAGCCGCCCGAGCTCCACGCGCTTGTCCATGCTCAAGTCCGGTATCGGCCGGACCTTCGTCGGCTTGTCCACCAGAACGCCGGCGCTCTCCAGTGCAACGCAGCGCGATTCATCGTACCCCAGAATACCCTGGAGAACTTCGCGGTTGTGCTGGCCGAACGTCGGTGCCGAAGCCTGCACCGCGGGCGACATGGCGCTGAATTTCCACGGCCGGCCGACGATCGGGCGGCGCGAACCCATGTTCCGCGCCTGCGGGTAATGCGCCATCTCGAGCAGACCGCGCGCCTTCAACTGCGGATCGAAGTGCAAGTCCTTGCCGTCGAGCACTGCGCCGGCCGGCACGCCGGCCGATTGCAGCCGCTGCATCGCCTCCGTCTTGCTCACCGTAGCCGTCCAGCGCGAGATGATCTCGTCGATCGCGTCGTGGTTCGCGCGCCGCACCGCCTCGGTTGCAAAACGCGCATCGACGGCAAGCTCCGGGCGCCCGATGACCGCGCACAGTGCGCGCCATTCCTCGTCGTCGCGAACGCTCAGCACGCACCAGGCGTCCTTGCCGGCACAGCGATAGCAGCCTTGCGGCGCGTACTGGCGATGCCGGTTGCCGATGCGTTCGCCGGGTGCGCCGTTGGCAATCTGGTCGAGCACATACTCGCTCACGTTATAGCAGCCGAGCTGGTACATGCCGATATCGGCCCACAGGCCGCGCCCGAAGCGGCGGCGGTAGCGCAATCCCAGCATCGCGGCATTCGCGATCGCCCAGGCCGCAAGGAAGTCCACGAACGACTGTCCCGCCTTCGACGGCTCGCCGCCCCTGTACCCGGTCACCGCCGCCAGCCCGTGGGTCGCTTCCTGGGTGGTGGCCTGCGCGGGATACGACGAGTAGGGACCGCCGCGACCGTAGCCGGTGTTCGACACCATGATGATGCCCGGATTGATCTTCTGCAGGTTCGGATAGTCGAGGCCCCAGCCGCGCATGACGCGCGGGGTGAAATTCTCGACGATGATGTCGCTCACCTTCAGCAGATCGACCAGTACCTCGCGCCCTTCCTTGCGCGACAGGTCCACCACCAGCGACTTCTTGCCGCGGTTCACCAGGTTGTAGGTGCTGGTGCGGTTCCACGGGTCGTCCTGCGGGTCGTTGTCGGGCAGCAGACCGGAAAATGCGCCGCCGCGGGTGAAGTCGGGCCGTGCCGGGCCCTCGATCTTGATCACCTCCGCGCCCAGGTCACCCAGCAGCCCGGTCGCATACGGGCCCGCGAACACGTAGCTGCTGTCGATGATCCGGATGCCTTCCAGCGGCAATTTGCTCATGCGTATCATTGGCCATGGTCCATGTGTGGTGCGCGAGTTCGAGGTCGTGGGTTCAGATCACGCCGCGCGCCGCGAGCGTCTGCAGGCTATCCTCGTCGAGCCCCAGTTCGCGGTACACATCGAGGTTGTGCTGTCCCAGCAGCGGCGCCGGGCAGCGGTAGACCGCGGGAGCCTCCGGCATGCTCCAGAGGCGGAACGGAACCTTGATGCGACCGATCACTGGATGGTCGACTTCCTGGAAGAACTCGCGCGCCTCGAGGTGGGGACAGCGGGCGAGGTCGGCAGGTTCCTGCACGACGCCGAACAGCATGTGGTACTTCTCCGATGCCGTGTGGAACAGCTCCTGCATCGTCCGGTCCTTGGTCGCCTCGAGCACCAGCCGGTCGAGATCTTCGCCGTGCACGGTGCGACCCGACACGGTGGCAAAGCGTTCCTCCTTGAGCGCTTCCATGCCGAAGAACTCGACGATGTCGCTCCATTCGGCGCCGCCGCCCGTCTGCCATATGAAGAAGCCGTCCTTGCAGCGCTGCACATGGCCGTACTGAGCGCCGCCCGGCCGTCGCCGTCCCTGTACCGCGCCCGTCCAGCTGTACATGGGCTGATGCACGATCAGGGTCGAAGCGACCACGTCCTGCAGCGAGACGTCCACCTGCTGGCCCTCGCCGTGCAGATCGCGGGCATGAAGCGCGGCGAGCGCGCCGAACGCGCCGCTCAACCCGCCCTCGTACTGCGACTGCATGCCGCCGTGCTTGAGCGGCTCGCGGTCGGCCATACCGCTGATGCTCATGATGCCGCTCAACGCGTAGGTGACGATCTCCTCGGATTCGTAGCTGCTGTACGGACCGGTCTGACCGAACGGCGTGATCGACACCACGATGAGGCCGGGATTGTCTTTTGCGAGCGACTCATAACCGAGTCCCAGCGATGCGAGGTATCCGGGCTGATAGCTCTCGACAATGATGTCGGCGGATTTCGCCAGGCGGCGCAACAGCTCGCGCCCTTGCGCATCGTCGAGGTCGAGCCGCACGCCGCGCTTGTTCAGATTGGCGAGCAGGAAGACGAGGCTTTTTTCCGGATGCGGTGCCTCGCCGAAGTACGGCCCCATCCGGCGCCCCGCGTCGCCGGCGGGCGGCTCCACCTTGATCACGTCGGCGCCGAAGTCGGCGAGGATCTTGGCGCAGATCGGACCCGCGAGCCCCTGGCTCAGGTCGAGCACCTTCAAGTCGTCGAGTATTGCAGGCAGCATGTCGTGCGGCAATCCTGTTTATCGAGTGGCAGTCAAGGACACGGCGAAACCAAGGACACGGCGAAACGCGCCCGGGTCCTGGCGGCGCGCGGCGCGGATTCGCGCAGGTTCGTGACCGGAGGCAGCGCGGGCCGCGGTGTTAGCAATATCGCGCACGCGTTCCCGTGACCGGCTTCAGCCGGGCGAACGCAACACGCATTCGACTCCGCAAGGGGATAGCAGCTCACAGCCTGGTCTATCGGTCAGTGCTTGGCGCATGCCATGGATGGCATGCGGTGGTGGTCGACTTCGTTCTATTCGTGGTCACTGCGTTCCGTCGCCCCGCTCAAAAATCGCGGTGCGCGATCGAGCGTAACGCGTGGCTCGCCCGTCGCGACGCCAGCGCTCGAAGATAACATAGCGGTGGACAAAACGGTTGACACTGTATGGCCAGCGTGATGCAATCGTTTGCACTTCGTCGCAGGCGTTCGAGCGCAACCGCGGCGACCCGGTCTCGCAAAAAAATCTCGTACACTTGCTAGCGGCGCAAGCCACCATCTCAAGGAGACTCCCATGGCTCAACGCTATCCGAAGATCGTCTTCACCGAAGAGGTGATGCGAGAAGGCATGCAGATCGAAAGTGCCTCGATCCCGACCGAGGACAAGGTCAAGCTGCTCAATGCCCTCTCCGATACCGGACTGCAGAACATCGTGGTCGGTTCCTTCGTGAGCCCGAAGTACACGCCGCAAATGAAGCGCATCGAGGATGTGCTGATCAACTTCAAGCCGAAGGAAGGCGTCACCTATCTCGCGATGATCCCGAACGAGCGCGGCATGGAACGCGCCCGCGCGTTCTCGCCGCCGCTGACCCTGTCCCGCGGCAAGAGCCTGCCGCGCACGAGCTGCCACCAGTGCGATGTCTTCACGCGCCGCAACTACAACCGCTCGCAAATGAAGGAAATGGCCGGCTGGGCCAAGACGATCGCGACGGCCAAGGCCAAGGGCGCCAAGGAAGCCGGCATCGGCACCAACGCCACCTTCGGCTCCAACTTCGTCGGCGACTTCTCCGTCGACGTGACCATGAAGTTCATGGAAAAGCAGCACGAGCTCTGGGATGCCGCCGGCATCAAGGTCACCTCGATCTCGGTCGGCGACCCGATGGGCTGGGTGCACCCGGCAAAAATCGAGGAGATGTTCTCGCGCGTCAAGCGCCAGTGGCCCGACATCACCGAGTTTCGCGCCCACCTGCACAATGCGCGCGGCATGGCGATCGCCTCGGCTTACACCGCCATCCGCATGCTCGATGAGCGCGACACGCTGCGCATGGAAGGCACGCTCGGCGGCATCGGCGGCTGCCCGTACTGCGGCACCGGCCAGGCCACCGGCATGATGCCCACCGAAGACTTCATGCACATGCTCGACGGCATGGGCATCGAGACCGGCGTCGACATGGACAAGCTGATCGAGTGCGTCTGGCTGCTGGAAGAAATCCTGGGACGCCAGGCATGGGGCCATGTCTCGCGCGCGGGTCCGCGGCCGATGAAGAAGGAGCGTCTGTTCGACGCCAATGCGCCTTTCGTCGAAACTCTGGACCAGGCCAAGCATTTCATGTACGGGCCGAAGCTCTACGAAGGCGGCATCTCGCCGTGGACCGAGCAGATCACCAGCCCCTATCTGGAGCGGCTGGAGAAGGGTCAGGCCATGTTCGAGGTCAACGGCAACTGGCCGTGGCAGGAGCCTTTCTTTCCCAAGGTGGAAGACGTGCGTGCCGCGATTGCTGAAACCGAGCAGAAAGAGGCCGCCGCATGAGCCAGGCCGCTGCCCAGGGCGAAAGCGCTCTCACTCCCGAGGTCAAGGCGGTCATCGGCGCGACGGCCGAAAAGATCGAGGCGAGCTTCCCGTGGGGAATCGAGCGTGAGGGCCTGCGCATTTTCACGCAGGCCATCATGGACCCCGATCCCCGTTATTGGGACGACGAGTTCGCCAAGAAGACCAAGTTCGGCGGCATCGTCACCCCGCCCATTTATTGCACGTACATCGGCCGGCGCACGCGCCCCGGCGCGGAAGATCCGATCACCCGGGCTTTCGAGGAAAATCCGGAGTCCGACGGCATCCAGGGCGTGCGCACACCGGAAACGCGCGGTGGGCTGCCGAACCTCCCGACCCCGCTCGTGCGCACCCTCAACGCCGGCAACGAGATCGAGGTGCGGCAATACCCGAAGCTCGGCGATCGCATCTTCTCGCAGGCAAAGTACGCGGACATCAAGGAGCGCGTCGGCAAGGATGCTTCGCGCATGCTGATCGTGACCACCGAAACGGTCTACACCAACCAGAACGACGAGGTGCTGTGCATCCTGCGCGCCTCGTCGATCCGGCGCTGAGGATTCGGCTGATGACAACCGCGCAAGAACTGAGGGACAAGAAGCAGACCTATTGGGACGACGTCGAGGTGGGCTACGAGTTTCCGCCGCTCGTCATCGGTCCGCTGACTGCGACGCACCTGTTCCGCTGGAGCGCTGCGATCGAGAACTGGCATCGCATCCACTACGATCAGAGCTTCGCCATCTACCACGAGCAGCTGCCCAACGTCCTCGGCCAGGGGTCGTGGAAGCAAAGCATCCTGCCGCGCTACCTGAAGGATCTCTGCCTGCCCGACGGCTGGCCGTGGAAGGTGAGCTTCCAGCATCGCGCGATGATCGTGCCGGGCGACACGCTCACGATCTGGGCGAAGGTCACGAAGAAGTACGAGGAAGAGGGTCTCGGTTTCCTCGATCTCGACGTCGGCATGCGCCACTACGCCGAGACGTGCCCCGGACGGGCGACGATCGTGCTGCCCATCCGCAACGGCAAGCCGATCCTCTACCCGTTCGTTCCGCCGAAGAAACTCGTTAGTCAGTAGGCCCGAACGGCTGGGGAATCCGAGTGAAATGTGAAGAAGTGAAGAGTGAAAAGGTTCGCCCCTTCACGTTTCACCTTTCACGCTTCACTCTGCGAGCAGCCGAGGTGATCCGTGTGAAACGTGAAGAAGTGAAGCGTGAATTGAAAGGTCCCTTTCACGTTTCACCCTTCACCTTTCACTCCGAACAGACATCCTGACCGTTCATCGAAGAGGAACTCATGGCACGCTGGATTGCGATTGGAAAAGCGCCAGGCTGGGACGACCTGAAGCGCTTCGGCGAGGAGCTGAAGGAAACGCCGCAGTGGCGCATCGACCCGAAGACGACCATCACGAGCGTGTATGCGCTCGGGGACGGCCGGATGATCGCCGAATGTCACGGCGTTTCGCAGGCGGACTTCGACGAGTGGCTGAAGAAGAAGGGGTGGACTGTGGAAAGCGTAACCCCGATTCGGCACCTGGCGAAGAGCGGCGACATCTGGAAGGCCTAGCGCGGGGGTCGCGCGGGGGTCAGGTCTTGCATGTTGCATCCCGCCGCGTTGCCGCGTGGGCGTTGTCGGGGTCGGGGATGCAACATGCAAGACCTGACCCCTACCGCCTTCAGGCGACGTCGCCGTCGCCGCCCCCGGCGCGAAGCTGCATGGCCTGGCGCAATGCCGCCATCGCGTCGTCGTGATAGCGCTTCATGGCAGCTGAAGCCTCTTCGGCCGAGCCCGCGCAGATCGCATCGACCGCCGCGGTGAGCTCGCTCCTGATGCTGGTCGCACGATCGGAAACCATCACCGAGCGGTACCAGAAGCGGATCAGCTTCGTGTTCAGCATCGCGAGCAGGTTGGTGATGGTCTGCTGGCCGGCGATGCGCCACATCTCTTCGCGGATCTTGCGCGAGCTGCGTCCCACGACCATGGGATTGCCTTGGTCGAAGGCATCCTGCATCTCTTTCACCAGCGCCTGCAATCGCGTCTTGTCGGCGCTGGTTGCGCGCGCAGCCGTCCGGCGCACCAGGTAAGGCTCGAGCACGCCGCGCGTCTCGAAGATCTCGACGGCCTCCGCCTCGCTCACCATGCGTACGTAGGCGCCGCGATAGGGCTCGATCGCTACCAGACCGTCATGTTCGAGCCGCGCCAACGCCCGGCGGATGCGTGCACGATTCGAGCTCAGGTTCTCGGCAAGCTCGGTCTCCACCAGGCGCTGCCTGGGATGAAGCTCGCCGCGCAGGATGCGCTCGCGCAGGATGTCGTACTCGTCGGGTGCCTGTTTGTTCGCAGCCATGGCCCGCGGATTATTGCATGGCTATCATGCAAGCTGTCTCACAGGAACGTTATGCAAGGAGTCGCCCATGGAAGCCGCCGCCCCTTTTCGCCACCGCTCGTTCCCGCTGAGCATCCACGCCGGCAAGGGTTCGCTCGACCAGCTGCGCGGCGAGGTCGACCGCACCAAGGCCAAGCGTGCGTTCGTGGTTTGCGGCAAGTCCGTCGCGACCCGAACCGACCTGGTCGCCCGCGTGAAGGACAATCTCGCCGAAAAGTTCGCCGGCGTCTTCGATGGCGTGGCGACGTCCTCGCCGCTGCCGTCGGTGCATGAGGGAACGGCTGCCGCGCGCGCAGCCAATGCCGATCTGATCGTCGCGATCGGCGGCGGCAGCGCGATGGTGACAGCACGCGCGATCATCATCCTGCTCGCCGAGAAAGGCGACATCCACCAGATCTGCACCCAGTATCCGCCCGGACAGGCGCCGGTGAGCCCGCGGCTCATGGCGCCGAAGATTCCCAACATCCTCGTCCTCACCACGCCCAGCACCGCGATGACACGCGCGGGAACGGCGGTCATGGATACCGAGACGCATCATCGGCTGGAGCTGTTCGATCCCAAGACGCGTCCGTTCGCGATGATCTGGGACGACGACGCGCTCGCGACCGCGCCGGCCGATCTCTATCTCAGCACCGCGGCCTCGGCCTTCAGCGGCATTCTCACCGGCGCAGCCGCACCCCGGACCAATCCGATCTCGCACGGCGACTTCCTGCAGGGCCTGCGGCTGTCGCTGGAAAGCCTGCCGCTCATTCGCACCGATCCGCAGAACGCGACCGCACGCATGAATCTCGTCGCCGCATCGTTCCTGAGCAACCGCGCTCTCGACAGTATGCGCGGAAGAGCGTTTGGCATCATCTCTTCGCTCGGGCACGTGGTCGACACGCTGTACGAGAACGTGACGCACGGCGATGCGTATTCCCTCACGACGGCTTGGGGCTTGCGGTTCAACCTCGAGCCGACCGCCGCCGGTCTCGCGCGGCTGGCCCAGGGTCTGGGCGTCGGCGACGGACTCTCTCAGATCGACGCGGCCCGCCGCGCCGCCGACTTCGTCGAGGATTTCTACCGGCGTCTCGGCATGCCCGTGCGGCTGCGCGATGCCCGCATCCCGCAAGAAGACATCGGCCGCATCGCGCACGATGCCATGGGCGACTTCTACCTGCATCAGAATGCGCGCAAGGTGAAGGACGAGTCCGAGCTGGTGGATTTGCTGCGGCAGATGTGGTGATCCGGCAGATGGGGTGATCCGGCTCATGCGTGTGCCACATGCAGCCGCACCGGCTCGCCGCGCTACACGACGTAAAGGCGAGCCGGCGCATTTCGCATGCGCCGCCAAATGGAATACCATTGCTCACTCGATATTCGACGCGCTGCTGCCGCTCGCTCAGGCCCGCGGCCGTCCGACCGAAGAGGAATCGACATGGCTCACGACGACGAAAATCGCAAGCTATTGGATTGGGAGAAACTCGAGGTGCCCGAGCAGCTGCCCTCGCTTTCCTATGTGCTCACGCAGGAGATGATCGATGAATTCCGCAGGGGCGTGATGGACCCGGAAGCGTCCTTCCCCACCATTTCGCACAAGGTGGACGTGCGTCCCTACCACGAGGTCTACCGCGACAACGGTTCGGTCAACGCGCGCTGCGCGTTCTACTGCTACAACGCGCCGATGCCGGGCAAGCGCATCAACGTCCAGGCCTGGATCACGGACAAGTATGCGCGCCGCGGCAAGACCTACCTCGTCACCGAAGCGATCTCGGTCGACGAAGACGGCCGCCTGCTGGACCGCGTAGTCACGCACGAGTTGAAGCAGCCTTCGGAGGTTGGAAAGAAATGGCAATAGCGCGCACGTTCAATGTCGGCGACGAGTTGCCGCCGCTCACCAAGACCATGACGCAGGAGGCGATCAACCTGTTCGAGAAGAGCGGGGGCGCCACCGGGCCGAGCCAGTTCACGGACGCCGAGAGCGCCCGCAATACGCTGGGCACCAGCAGCACCGTCGCCTCGGGGCGCATGTCGCTCACCTTCGCCACGGAGCTTTTGCGCCGTTACTTCGGGCCCGAGTTCTACAACCGCAAGGGATCGGTCGACATGCGCTTTCTGCGCCCGGTGCGACCGGGGGATTCGGTAACGTTCAAGGGCAAGATCACCGCGGTGGCCAAGGAGCCCGATGGCTATCGCATCGCGGTGGAGGTGAGCGCCACGAATCAGAAGGGCGATACCACCGCGGCCGGGACGGGAGCGTGCATCGTGCCCAGCATCCTGATGCCGGCCGAGGATTGAGCTGCGAGCTCGATAGCCTCACCGGGAACCACACCACCCCGTCTCCTTCGCCGACACCCCGCCTCGTGAGCGGCGGGGAAGGTCCAAACATTCCCCCCGCCTGCCAAGGAGGGGCGGGACGCGCAGATGGGCGGACGGTGTGGTTCTCGTGCGATCGAGCACCACACCACCCCGGCGCTTCGCGCCACCCCTCCTCATGAGAGGAGGGGATGACATAAGCATTCCCCGCCTGCCAAGGAAGGGCGGGACGCGCAGATGGGCGGACGGTGTGGTCCGAGGCGCGACTTCGAAGTCAGCGTAGAGGGAGTCCAGGAGATTCTCCTGAACTCCCGCCACGACCTCCCCCTCCTCGTTAGGCTGCGATCGTCACCACGTCCAGCAACTGGGCGACGTCCTTCACCTTCTCCAGGCGCTGCACCAGCTCGATCGCGGTGGACGCCTTGTCCTTGCCCAGGATCGCCTCGGTATTCATGCGGAATTTGTCGATCACGGCATCGCCGGTCAGGTGCGTCGCGGTCTTCATCACGAAGTCGTGCACCGTGCCGTCTTTCATGCTGATGCGCAGGCGGGCGTCCAGATTCCCGTCGGCGATATGCGGGCGGCGCAGCACTACGTCGGTGTTGCGCACCAGGCGCACGCGCTGCATGAACGCCTGCAGATCGCCCTTGGCCGCACGTTTGTCGGTGAAGGTCTCGTAATCCACCTTGCCGTCGATGAAGGCGGCCGAGATGTTGTAGGCGAGGCTGAACTTGCCTTCCAGGCCCTGGCGCACTTCGGTGCGCAGCAGCGCGCCCGTGCACGGAATGTTCGGGCCGATGTGCTCGACCGACTCGACATCCTGCGCCTTGAGCTTCTTCTCCTTGATGAACGGCAGCAGGTTCGTAAGCGTCTGGTGGTTGCCGCCGCAGCACGGCCACGGCTTGATGCGCGTGCCCTCTTCCTCCAGGTAGTACACCTTGCCGAGGAATTTGGTCATGCTCGGGATGCTGCACTTCTCGCCGCCGAAGTTGTCGGCGTAGCCTTGCCGGCCCTCGATGATGTCCGGATCCGAGCTGAAGCCCTTGGCCGCGAGCTTGGCCGCGATGATGCCGTTCCTGGACGCCTGCCCCGGATGGAAGGGCTTGGTCATGGTGCCGAAGTTGCGCCTCAAGCCCCCGGCTTCGGAGCCGGCGATGCCCAATGCCATGCGGGTTTTCTCCGCGTCGAGCTTCAACAGCTTCGAAGCTGCCGCCGCGGCCGCCATCGTGCCGTAGATCGCGGTGGGGTGCCAATCGCGATCGGTGTGATTGTTGGCGCTCAGCCGTGTGCCGATCTCGTAACCCACTACCCACCCGGTCAACACCTCCGTGCCCGACAGATGCAGCTCGTCGGCAAGGGCGAGAACCGTCGGGGTGAGCACGGTGGCGGGATGTCCGCCGCAGCCGCCCAGATCATCGAAGTCCTCGGAGTGGCCCGTGGTGCCGTTGGCGAATGCCGCCTGTGCGCTGGCGGTGCGGATGTTCGTGCCGATGACACGCGACTGCGCATTGCCGCCTTGCTCGCGGACGAACTCGAGCATGATCTTGCCGAGTTGCGAGCTGGTGCCATACGTCGCCGTGCCGATGTAGTCGAGTATCGACTTCTTCGCCTGCTCGATCGCCGCGGCGGGGATTTGCTCATAGGTCGTGTCGGCAATCCAGCGCGCCAGTGTTTCGGTCGTTCCCATAACGATCTCCTCGGGTTGCGCGGCGCCCCGGATGCCGGCGCGCCGGGTGATGCATGAATCGGCTCAGGTGAAACCGCGCGAATCGACTCGCGCGTTGTCCGTGTCGCCTGTTGCGATGTGCGGCTGGACAATTGTAGGACAAGGAACGATGTTCTGGTTGGCTTTGCTCGCGAGCCAAGTCCACCATGAGAGATGCAACCGGCGGCCGCCCGAGGAGCCTGCGCCGCTCCGGTTCTCGCTTGAGCGGCCGCCGTGATCGCGCCCTGCGACGGCGCCGTCCCGGGTTCTCAACAGCCGATAATGTCCACGATGAGAACTTATCTGCCGGCAGCGCCGCAGGATACCTGGATTCCGGCCAGGGAACAGGCCAAAAACGCTAAACTCGCAGACTGCGTTCGGCAACGCGGAAAGCTCCGTGCCGAACCGATTCAACCGCGCGCCGCACAGCGGTCGCGCAGCGGCGGCGGCTTGCATGCGAGCCGCCGCCAATGTCGGAGGTCAATTCAAGGTGCAACAACCGTGGCTACCCGGGAAGTGGGACCGTGAAGCGGACGTGGTGATCGTGGGATTCGGCGGCGCCGGCGCGGCCGCTGCGATCACCGCGCACGATCTCGGCGCGAAGGTTCTGATGCTGGAGAAAGCGCCCGAGGGCGAAGAGGGCGGCAACACCCGCGTGGCGGGCCAGGGCTACCTGCACGTGTCCGACGTGGACAAGGCCGTCACGTATCTGAATGCGATGTGCGGCAACTTCAAGATTCCCCAGGACATGGCCCGGGTATGGGCGCAAGAGGTGCACAGGAACAACGACTGGGTCGCAGCCATCGGCGGCGACCCGCAGGAGCACCAGCACCAGCCGGTCGGCATCGAGTTCCCCGAACTGCCCGGCTCGGATTGCGTGCACAAGTTCCACAACGGCGACATCCTCGGCTACTCGCAGACCTGGGCCTTCTTCGAAAAGTCGGTCAAGCAGCGCCCGCTCGAGGTGCTGTACGAAACGCCGGCGCGGGAGTTGATCCAGGACGGCATCAGCCGCGAGATCCTCGGCGTGCGCGCCGAACGCGACGGCAAGCCCGTGTTCGTCAAGGCGCGCAAGGCCGTGATCCTCACCTGCGGCGGCTTCGAGAACAACCAGGAGATGATCCGCAACTACCTCCCCGGCCTGCCCTACTGCTACACCAACGGCTCGCCGCACAACGAGGGCGACGGCGTGCGCATGGGCCTCATGGTGGGCGCCGACCTGTGGCACATGAACAACTACGCGGGCCCGTCGATGGCGCTCAAGGTGCCCGAGTACAAGACGACGTTTTCGATGACGCCGCTGCACTTCAGCCACGAGCAGCCGGGCGGCATGATCGTGGTGGGGCCGGATGCAACCCGGTTCTGCAACGAGAAGCTGAAGACCATGCACGGCAAGATCCGCAAGCACGGCAAATGGACTCCGACGCCGGTGCCCTGTCCGATGTTCATGGTATTCGATCACGCCGTGTTCTCGGCTGGCCCGCTGTACGACAAGAAGCCGGTCAGCGGCTGGGGCCGCCTCGTCGAGCGCTACGATTGGAGTGATGACAATCGTGCCGAGCTCGAACGCGGCTGGATCAAGCGCGCGAACACGCTCCCCGAGCTGGCCCGCGACATCGGGCTCGATCCCGAAGCGCTACCGGCCACCGTCGCGCGCTGGAATGCGGCCTGCGCGAGCGGCAAGGACGAAGCGTTCGGGCGCAAAGTCATGCTCGCTGCGTTCGGCCAAGGGCCGTACTACGCGATCGAGCTTTCGCCCTCGATGCTCAATACGCAAGGCGGGCCACGGCGCAACGCCAAGGCGCAGATCGTGCGCCCCGACGACACCCCGATCCCGCGGCTCTACAGCGCCGGCGAACTGGGCTCGATCTACAGCTACATGTACCAGGGCACCGGCAACATCGGCGAGTGCCTCGCCTTCGGCCGAATCGGCGCGCGCAACGCGGTGGCCGAGACGCCGTGGGATAAGGGATAGGACGGTAGCGGCGGCGACACACTGCCGCGGCTCGGGACGGTCATGATGGAGCGGACGGTGCGAATCGGCGACATCGCTGCGGCGCGAAGCAAGTGGAGTCGTTGTCGCGCGCGCGGGATGTAATCCGTCACGCCGACGCGAGCGAATCCGTCACTCCGAGGCAAGCGGTAGGGCAGAGCGCAGCGCGAGCTCGGAAATCCGTTCGTGCGGCTGGATGGCGGCCTCGTAGGCGCGCCGCAAATCGAGCAAGCCCGGCTGAATGTTCAGCCGGCCGCGCGATTGCGCCACTTCCCGCAGGCAGTCGTCGAACGCACGCCCGGCCGTGTCGGCCAGGTAGCTCGCCACCACGAGCGGCGAGCGGCTCACGCCTTCCATGCAATGGACCAGCACCGTACCCCGAGTCGTGACGAGCTCGTGCAAGTGCCACACCGCCTGCTGCAACCGGATGACGTCGTTGCCTTCCCCGTCGATGAGCTCGACGCAGCGCCAGTCGATGCCATGAATGTTGTTGGCGCTATTGGGCCACCCCGTCAACGACAGGATGCCGGCAATCCCTGCATTGCGCAGTCCGTCGAGGCGGACTGCGTCGTCGCAGTTGCCGATGGCGATTTCGCGTGTGATCCAATCCAACCGGGTCTCTTTTCGGGTCGTGTGAGATGGGTCGTTACGCAGGGCGAGCCGAGTATTCCCATTCGGCCGCGCTCAGTCAACCGCAGCGAATCTGTTATAACTAGCCGTTCCCGAGTATTCCGATCGCACTCGCCGCAGGCGATTCGATTCGGGCCGCAGTCAATCGATTCGGCTCCGCAACGTCGTTTACCGCGTCGCCGGCTGCAAGCGCGCTCGGCGCGAACTTTGCGAGCTCGATCCGATCCTGAATAGGGTCCGCGTATTGGAATCGCGGCATGGTAATTTGCAGCGTCCCAAGTCCTGTTTTGTTCCACCGTCGTTCGTTCCCACTGCTTTCGGCTGCGCGCATCGCAGTCCGAAACTCGAGGAGGAGTTCGTCTTGAAGTCGCACGCACACATCGCACACGCCGTTTCGCTCGCCATTGCAGCTTCTGCTGCTGCTGCTATTGCAGCCGCTGCTGCCGCTCCTGCGCTGGCGCAGGACAAGTATCCGACGCGCCCCGTGCGCTACGTCCTGCCCTACCCGCCCGGCGGCAGCACCGACCCGATGGCGCGCTTCATCTGCGCGAAGCTCTCGGAAGTCTGGGGAGGAGAGACGTGCATCGTCGACAATCGCCCCGGCGGCAACACCGTCATCGGCACCCAGGTGCTGGTGAACGCCACGCCGGACGGCTATAACATCGGCTGGTCCGGATCGTCGATGTTCAGCGGCCCGAGCCTGCTGCCGAGCCTGCCCTATGACGTGACCAAGGACCTCACCGGGGTCGCGACGATCGCAAAGCAGCGCGTGGTCCTCGTCGTGCATCCGTCGGTGGCGGCGAAAAACCTGAAGGAGCTGATCGCGCTGGCCAAGGCGAAACCCGGAGCGCTCAACTTCGCCTCGTCGGGTCACGGCACCAACACGCACCTGTCGGGCGAGCTGTTCAAGCTGGATACCGGCGTGAACATCACCCACATTCCCTACAAGGGCTCCGGTCCTGCAACCCAGGATCTGCTGGCCGGCCGGGTGCAGATGTCGTTTCAGATCCCGATCACCGTGATCCCCATGATCGCGCAGGGCAAGCTGCGGCCGATGGCCATCACGGGCGAGGGGCGCCTGGATGCGCTGAAGGACGTGCCGACCTTCGACGAAGCCGGCCTGCCGGGCTACGGCCTGACGACGGTCACGGGGCTAGTGGCTCCGGCCAAGACGCCGCGCAAGATCCTGGAGAAGCTCAACGACGACATCGAGAAGATCCTGAGCTCGCCGAGCACCAAGGCGACGTTCGACAAGCAAGGCGTCGAGCCGTACATCACGACCTCGCCGGACGACATGTCGCGAGTTCTGAAAGAGCAGATCGCGCGCTATGCCAAGATCATCAAGTCGGCGGGAATCAAGTTCCAGCCCTGATCCGTACCCAGGAGCCTGCCCGCATCAGCGGGCAGCTCTCTCCCGCGCCGGAGCGCCGCGCTCAGCTCGCGGGGCGCTTCGGCCTATGCGCGCTTCGCCTTATGCGCGCTTCGNNNTATGCGCGCTTCGCCTTATGCGCGCTTCGGTTTGTGCGGATTCGCCGGGCCCATCCCCAGCCGAGGCATGTCGATCGCCGGGCAGCGATCCATCACGACTTTCAATCCGGCCGCCTCGGCGCGCCGCGCGCCCGCTTCGTTGATCACGCCGAGCTGAAGCCATACCGATTTGGCGCCGATCGCGATCGCTTCGTCGCACACCGGCCCGGCGGCTTCGGCGGTGCGAAACACATCCACCATGTCGACCGGCTCGGGAATCGCCTCGAGCGACGCATACACCTTCTGCCCCAGAATCTCCTGCTCGTTCGGATTGACCGGGATGACACGATAGCCGCGGTCCAGCATGTAGTGCATGACCGCGTGACTCGCCCGTTGCGGATTCGGGCTCGCCCCCACCAGGGCAATCGTCCGGGTGCTTGCGAGCAACTCGCGGATTCCTTCGTCTGAATTGATCGGCATGGTCGGCTCGTTCCTCGTTCCACGATTCGATAATCGGTTCATTCAATGTAGCGCACCGGGGTCGGCCAGCGCAACGTTCTTTGAGGCAACGCCGTAGGGCTTCCAACGAACGCGCACGCTCGACTTGCCAGACGCGCCGCGCATTGGCACTCTCGCAAGCGTCGCATTCAACCGGATCGAGGTGTGCAGTCCTGTAGAGCAGCACGGGCGGGATGCCGAGCGCCCGCCGTGCGTGCGATTTGAATTTGATATAGTGTCGGCGTTGCATTCACACCCGCGGTACGGCGCGTTCAGCCGCTCGTCTTGCATTGCGCCCGGCCGCCTACGACTGACGCCACTCTCCAGGACCGAAATCCATGGCCAATGCCCCCGCGCACCTGCTCAGCATCGAAGACGGCATCGCCGTCCTGACGCTGAACCGCCCCGAAGCGCTCAACTCCATCAACCGGCAGCTGCGTCTCGATCTGCTCGAGCTGTATCCCAGGCTCGACGAGGATCCGAACGTCAAGGTCATCGTCATAACCGGCGCCGGGGACAAGGCGTTTTGCACCGGAGCGGATTTGAAAGAGCGTTCCAGCCGCAGCACCGGGGAGATGGTGCACGACCGGCACTATCTGACGGCGAAATCGACCAGCGCGCTTTCGAGCGTGATGAAGCCGGTGATCGCGGCCATCAAGGGCTACTGCATGGCGGGCGGCTACGAGATGGTGCTCCAGTGCGACATCTCGATCTGCTCCGACAATGCGATTTTCTCCCTGCCCGAAGTCACGCATGGGTTCTTTCCCGGCGGCGGCGCATGCCAGCGCCTGCCGCGCCTGGTAGGCTACCAGATGGCCCGGGAGCTCATCTTCACCGGCCGGCGCTGGGACGCGAAAGAGGCGAAGGAGCTGGGCCTCGTCAACAAGGTCGTGCCGCTGGACAAGGTCATGGACGAAGCGATGGCGATGGCACGCAAGATCGCCTCGTATCCGTCGGTCGGCGTCATCCAAGCCAAGCGCGCGCTGAGTCAATCGATGGAAGTGGGGCTCACCGCAGGCCTGCGCTACGACGTCGAGGCCTGGGTGGGATGCATGCACTCCGACGAGTGGAAGGAAAAGCTCGCCGGGTTCGTGCGCAAGGAGCGAAAATCCTAGAGTGGCAATCGAAACAAACCAGCACCAAACAGAGCACACACCAATATTCATAGAATCGGAAAGAACCATGAAAAAGAAATTGATCTATCTGCTCGCCCCGGTCGTACTGGGACAATCGGCCGCAGCACTCGCGCAAGACAAGCCCGCCGGCTATCCGACGCGCCCCATCCGGATCATCATCTCGGTGGCGCCTGGGGCGGGTTCGGACATGGTGGCGCGAATGACGAGCGAGGTCATCAGCAAGGCCTGGGGCCAGAACGTCGTGGTGGAATCCCGTCCCGGCGGCGGCGGCGTGGTCGCGAGCGGCATCGCGGCCCGGGCAGAGCCGAACGGCTATACGTTGCTGCAGAACGGCTTCTCGCTGCTCATGCAGGGAGCGGCCAAGCGGGTCGAATTCGACATCCTGAAGACGTTCCAGCCAGTGGTGCGCTCGACCGAGCAGCCCTACATCCTGGTGGCTCAGCCGGGCGTCACGGCAAACTCGGTCAAGGAGCTGATCGCGTTGTCGCAGAAGAAGGAGCTGACTTATTCAGGCAGCTCCGGCATCGGCAGCGCGGTACACATCGGCATGTCGCAGCTCGCGAAGGAAGCCGGCCTCAAGATCAAGTACCTCTGGGCGCCGGCCAAGACGCCGCGCCCGGTCGTCGCGGCGCTCAACAAGGTCGTGAGCGACGGGCTGAATTCGCCCGAGTACACCAAGCGGCTGCAGGCGGTCGGCAGCGACTCGGCCGACTGGGCAAGCCCCGACGATTTGAAGAAGCAGGTCGCAAGCGAGTACGCCGAGCTCGAAGTGGCGATCAAGGAGCTCGGCCTGAAGCTCTGACGAAAGGGCAGACCAAATGAACCGTCGGCAGGCGCCTGGCAGCGCCTGCCGCGTAGCAAAAGCCCTGGCCGCACCCGGCGAACATCCGGGCGCGCGACAAAAAGTGGCAAGGGGTAGGATAGTGTTGTTCATCCGAGGAGGAAGGACCATGAAGACCATGACGAGGAAGCTGATTTACGTGCTCGCTGGAGCGGCATTGGGGCAATCGGTGGCGGCGTTCGCGCAGCAGAAGCCGGCCAACTATCCGACACGCCCGATCCGGATCATCATTTCGGTGAACCCGGGCGCGGGTGCCGACATGGTGGCCCGAATGACGTCCGAGATCCTGCAGAAGTCCTGGGACGAGAACGTGATCGTGGAGTCGCGTCCCGGAGGCGGAGGGACCATCGCGAGCGGCATCGCGGCCCGCGCCCAGCCCGACGGGTACACGTTGTATCAGAACGGCTTCGGGCTGCTCATGCAGGGTGCGGCCAAGCGGGTCGAGTTCGACGTACTGAAGACCTTCCAGCCTGTGGTTCGTATGACCGAGCAGCCCTACATCCTGGTGGTCCACCCCAGGGTGACGGCCACCTCGATCAAGAACCTCATCGCGCTGTCCAAGAAGAAGCAGCTGACCTACTCGGGCAGCTCCGGAATCGGCAGCGCGGTGCATATCGGCATGTCTCAGTTGTCGAAAGAATCCGGGATGGACATCAAGTACATCCCGTACAAAGGCAGCGCGCCGTCGCTGCTCGCCCTGATGGGTGGAGAGATCGACATGGCGGCCACCAGCGCCATGGCGGCCGTCGGTGCCATCAAGACCGGAAAAGTGCGCGGCCTGTGCAACCTGGGCACCAAGCGCGTCAAGGCGCTGCCCGACATGCCGACTCTCAAGGAGCAGGGCTTCAACACGGTCGTCGCCAACGCGTATGTCCTGTGGGCTCCGGCCAAGACGCCCAAGCCGATTGTCCTGGCGCTGAACAAGGTCGTGAGCGACGGCATGAATTCGGCCGAGTACACCAAGCGGCTGCAGGCGGTCGGAAGCGACTCGGCAGATTGGGTAAGCCCCGATGATCTGAAGAAGGAGTTGGCGCAGGAATACACCGAGATCGAAGCGGCGATCAAGGAGCTCGGCATCAAGTTCTGATGCGGCTCGGAAGGCTTGCCCGCGGTGAGCAGGTCAGCCCGAAGTAGGCAGGATGCGGATGGACGATGCTGCGGCGGGCCGGCGCTCGGCGCGTATCCCATCCGCACCTGCATGCGGCCCGCTAACCCTGACTGGCCGAATGCTCGTTCTGGATGCGGGTAAGATCCATCGCCTCGGTGCAGACGTGAGGGAAGAGCCAGCCGGCCGTGCCGAGGAAGACCAGGAAGCGGCCGATCCGGACCAGACGTTGGATCAACCTGGCGAACAAGGACGTGTCACCTGCTTCGATCGAATCCATGTCTTTCCTCCGAATCTGCAGCAACCGCGCGCTTGGAAGAAGGAACGCCCCGAGCGGGTGCGGCCGGCTTGCTCGACCGCCCGTCCGCGCCGTCCGGCATATGGCGATGGTATCAGAGAGGGAAGGCAACGGCCGGGAGGAGCGGCCCGCCGGCTGCGGCAGCAGGTAGCAACCGGTTCGCCAGCGTGACCCTGGAGGAAGGAATGTCGTGCGACTGAAAATCAAGAACCCGCAAGACTTCTGGTGCGCGATCTTCTTCGTCGCGCTCGGAGCGCTCTCCATGTACCTCTCCCACAACTACCGGATGGGGACCGCGCTCGCAATGGGGCCCGGGTATTTTCCGATGTGGCTGGGGGGCATCCTGGTCGCATTCGGCCTTGTCATGGGTGCGCTCTCGTTCAAGACCGAGGCCACCGACGGCGAAGACCTGGCTTGGAGCAACTGGTCGTTCAGACCCTGGCTCGTCCTGCCGGCCGCCCTGGTCGCGTTCGCCCTGCTCATGGAGGCCGATGTCGGGTTCGTGCCCTCGCTGCTCGTCCTGATCACCGGTTGCGCCCTGGCGCACAAGGATGTGCACTGGAAGGAAACCCTGGTGCTCAGCGTCTTCGTGACGGCCGGCGCGGTCGCGATTTTCTCCTACGGCCTCGAGCTGCCGTATCGGCTGTTCTGGTGGAGCTACTGATGGCAGACCTTTTTCCCAACCTCGCACTGGGGTTCAGCGTCGCGCTGACGCTGGAGAACCTGATGTACTGCTTCCTCGGCGTGTTCCTCGGCACGCTGATCGGGGTGCTGCCGGGCATCGGGCCGCTCGCCACCATGTCGATGCTGCTGCCGCTGACCTTCGTGCTCCCCCCGGTGGCCGCGCTCATCATGCTGGCCGGCATCTATTACGGTTCGGATTACGGCGGCTCGACCACCGCGATCCTGGTCAATCTGCCGGGCGAGGGCTCCTCGGTGGTGACTCTGCTGGAGGGCCATCCCATGGCGCAGCAGGGCCGGGCCGGGCCGGCGCTGGCGATCGCGGCGATCGGATCGTTCTTCGCCGGCTGCGTCGGAACGCTGCTGATCGCGCTGCTGGGCCCTCCCCTCGCCAACGTGGCATTGAAATTCAATTCGCCGGAGTATTTCGCCTTGATGCTCATGGCGCTGGTGTGCGCCTCGGTGGTCGGATCGGGCTCGCTGCTGAAGTCGCTCGGCATGGTGGTCGTGGGCCTGTTGATCGGCATCGTCGGCACCGACGTCAACTCGGGCAGGCTGCGCTTCACCTTCGGTGTGCCCGAACTGAGCGACGGCATCGGCATTGCCGTGATCGCCATGGGCGTTTTCGGGCTGGCCGAGATCGTGCGCAATCTGAGCGGCCCGGAGATGACGCAAACGATCCTCAAGGGCAGGATCAAGGGGCTGATGCCGCGCTGGCAGGATCTGAAGACCTCGTTCGGCCCGATGCTGCGCGGTACTTCGATCGGTGCGGTGTTCGGCCCGCTGCCCGGCCTCGGCGGTACGATGAGCGCATTCACCTCCTACATGGTGGAGAAGAAGATCGCCAAGGATCCGTCGCGCTTCGGCAAGGGGGCGATCGAGGGCATTGCGGGTCCGGAGAGCGCGAACAACGCCTGCGCGCAGACCACCTTCATTCCGATGCTGACCCTGGGCATCCCGCCGAGCGCATCGATGGCGCTCATGCTGGGCGCCATGATGATCCAGGGCATCATCCCCGGACCGCAGGTCATGACGTCGCGGCCGGACCTCTTTTGGGGATTGATCGCCAGCATGTGGATCGGCAACCTGATGCTCGTGCTGCTCAACCTGCCGCTCATCGGCATCTGGGTGAAGCTGCTGCAGGTGCCGTATCGGCTGCTTTTCCCGATCATCATGAGCTTCATGGCGATCGGCGTGTACAGCCTGAGCACCACCGGCGTGGATGTCCTGTTGATGGCGTTCTTCGGCTTCGCCGCCTACGCCCTGGCCAAGCTCGGGTGCTCGTTTCCGCAGGTGATCCTCGCCATGGTGCTGGGGCCCGCGATGGAGGAGAACCTGCGCCGCTCGCTGCAGCTGTCGGACGGCGATCCCTCGGTCTTCTTCACTCGGCCAGTCAGCGGAACGATCATGATCGCGACCGGCATTCTGCTGCTGCTCTTCATCGTGCCGGCATTGCGCCGACGGCCGCGCAAGGATTCCGCGTTCGGGGGCGAGGCCCAGGTCTAGAACCCGCCGCAGCCGCTGGATTCCCGCTTGCGCGGGAACGACGCCTCAAGCCGTCAGCGAATCCATCAACTCGCCAACCGTCGCGAGCTTCTCCAGGTTTTCCAGCGCGATGATCGAGCGTTCCAGGCGCTCGCCCTCGAGCACGCGCGAGGCGCAGCCGTGATACTTCGCCACCAGCTCGTCGCGCGTCATGGGATTGCCCGGGCTGCCGCGCACCTTCTCCACCATCTTGGTGAGGTTGCGGCCGTCCTTCATCGTGATCGTCACCGGCGATTTGCGCCGCGAAGCCTGGTCGTCGCCCCACTCGGGATGGGTGTTGATCTGTACTTTGTCGAGCGAGGCGCGCATGCGCGGCGCATTGCAATATTCGTCCGCAAACGAATCGAGATCGACGCGCGCATCGAGCAGCATCGCCGCCAGCACGTAATCGAGCGAAAACTTGCCGCGGAAGCCCTGCGTCGGCTTGTGGAAGCGCACCGTGTTGAGCAGGTCCGGGTGGACGTCGACCTCGAGCTTGGCCACGTCGTCGAACCGGATGCGGTTCTCCTCGATCAGCCCGAGCGCCGCGTCCAGCGCGCGCAAATTACCGCCGCAGCACGGGTAGCGCTTGACCGTCAGACCGGGATCGACAATCGACCAGTGCGTTCCGAGCTTCTCGCCCACCTTGCCCAGGTCGAAATTGCCCTCGCCGTGGAACGCCGAGTAGAAGCCGTAGTCGCCGTCGAGACCGTCCGGATCGGCGAAGTAGTTGCGCGCCGCGAGCAGCACCGATGTGACGCCGGCGCGCGCCGAGTTGCCGGCGTGGATGCCCTTGCCCCAGGTGCCGAAGTGCTGCGTGAGGCCGCCGGCATTGGCCGCGGCGAGCCCGATCGCGACCGCCATCTGGCCCGGGTCGAGCTTGGCGATGCTGCCCGCGGCAGCCGCGGCGGCCGAGCAGCCGTAGAGCGAAGTCGGGTGAAAGCCGCGCCGGCGCAACTCCGGCTCGTGGCTGCGTCCCGACAGCGACATGCGCTCGAACACTTCGAGCCCGATGCACACCGCCGCCACCAGGTCCGCGCCGCTCGCTTCCGCTTCTTCGGATAGCGCCAGCGCGGCGGGCAGAATGCAAGCCGTGGGGTGCGAGAAGCCGGTGTCGTCGAAATCGAGCAGGTGCGACAGGGAGCCGTTCGCCCACGCCGCGGACACGGCGCTGGTGCGCCTATCGAAGCCGAACACGCGCGCCTGCGGTGTGCCGCCCTGTTCGCGCGTCACGTCCAGCACGATGCGCCCCGCCGGCTCCACAGTGGCGGCCAGGCCCACACCGGTGCAATCGAGAATGTGGCGCTTGGTCGCTGCAATCGCCTCGGCGCTGATGTCGCTGCAGCGCGTCCGGCTGGCAAATTCGGAAAGTACGGTCGTTGCTCCCATCGCGATGGCTCCCATGCACTCTTGCGTCGAAATTTGAGGGATCATAGCGCGAGCCGAGTGGCCGTGCATCGCCGCTGACCCTTATCCTCACCAGGAGTGCAGAAATGGCGACGAGCGATTCCTCCGATCGAAACCAAAACCGGGCCGACGTCGCGCGGCCGCGCAATCTGCACGCGCGTTATCACGCTCACGTCTATTTCGATGCGTCCACCATCGCGCAGGCGCGCGAACTGTGCGCGCAGGCCGCGGCGTCGTTCGGCGTTGCGATGGGACGCGTGCACGAGAAGCCGGTCGGCCCGCATCCGCACTGGAGCTGCCAGCTCACCTTCGACTCGACTCAGTTCGATCGGCTCATTCCCTGGCTCGATCGCCAACGCGGCGGACTCGATATCCTGGTGCATCCGACCACCGGCGATGCGCTGGCGGATCACA
Source organism: Betaproteobacteria bacterium (assembly GCA_009377585.1). Lineage (NCBI taxonomy): Bacteria > Pseudomonadati > Pseudomonadota > Betaproteobacteria > Betaproteobacteria bacterium. The sequence continues at coordinate 15,956 of WHTS01000050.1, read as the reverse complement.
CGACGCACGCATCCTGGCTGGGTGAGCCGGCCGAGTTGAACCTGGCGCGATTGGGAGCGCCGTCCGCGGACGCACGACCCACGCGTTAGTTAAACTGGCGCCATGCCAGAGACGGGACGGGACGGGACGGGACGGGACGGGAGGAATCATGGCCGGCATGCACGCGTTGCACAAGATCCTGGCGAACTGCGCCCGACCCGAGCAAGCATCGGTGGCGCCCGGAGATTTCCTCGAGATCGAGCCCGACGTCTTCGGCGTCATCGTCGGCGTCAACGGCGCCGAGGCGAAGCGCCTGGCGGCCGACCTGGAAGAGCTCGGCATTCGCGAATTGCCGTTGAAGGACCGGATCGTGGCGGTAGCCGACCATGCCTCGCCGGCGCCGACGGTCGCCATCGCCGGATCGCAGAAGCTATGGCGCGACTTCTTCCGCGCCCACGGCATCCGCACCTTCGACGGCGGCGCGGGCGTCTCGCACCTGGTGTTGTGCGAGCAAGGCATCGTGCGTCCGGGCATGGCAGCGATCGCGATCGATTCGCATGCGCCCACCATGGGCGCCATCGGCATGTACGCGACCTCGCTCGGAGGCGGACGGCTCACGCTTTACGCCATCGGCCGGTACGTGATCCAGGTGCCCAAGGTGACGCTCGTGCGCGTGACCGGCGCGCTCGCCCGCGGCCTTTCGGGACGCGATGCGTCGCTGTACGTGAACGGAAAGTTGGGCCAGCGCGGCGCCTACAACAACGCGGTCGAGTTCGCCGGCCCCTTCATCGAGAAGCTTTCCATGGACATGCGCTTCACCTTCGCCAACATGGGAACGGAGATGGGTGCGGTGACGTCCTACATTCAGCCCGACGCAATCACGCGCGCATGGGTGGAGCGGCACGGCACGAAGCCCTACACGGTGTACGAGACCGATCCGGATTTTGCGTACGATGGCGTGCACGAGGTCGACGTCTCGGGCATCGAGCCGCAGATCGCGATTCCGCACGCGCCGGACAACGTGAAGCCGGTGACCGCGGTAGCCGGCCGCAAGGTCGACCAGGCCTACATCGGTTCGTGCGCGAGCGGACGGCTCGAAGATCTCGCAGCGGCCGCGCAGGTGCTCAAGGGCCGCAAGGTGCATCCGGACGTGCGCCTGATCGTGACGCCGGGCTCGCGCGAAGTGCTCATCGCTGCAACCGCGGCCGGCTACATCCAGACGCTGCACGAGGCGAACGCGATCGTGACGAGCTCCAACTGCGGCGCATGTCCCGGTTTGCACGGCGGCATCCTCGCCCCGGGCGATGTTGCGATCACCTCGATCACGCGCAACTTCGAAGGCCGCATGGGCCCGGGCGGCGAAATCTATCTCGCCTCGCCCGCGACTGTGGCCGCATCCGCAATCGAAGGATGCATCGCGTCGCCGCTGGCGTACTTTTGAACGCGCCCATGAAGGGAGGCAATGGCGACTGTTTCGGCATCCGTGGAGGCATCGACATGAAGCTCACCGGCAAGGCCTGGAAGTTTCCCCAGGAGGACATCAACACGGGGCTCATCCGCAAGCAAATGTACAACCACCTGCCGCCGCAGGAGCAGGGCAGGTACTGCATGGAAAGCCTCGATCCGCAATTCTCGTCCAAGGCGAAATCAGGCGATTTCATCGTCGCCGGAACCAATTTCGGCTGCGGCTCCTCGACGCCGGCGCACTATTCCATCGTCGCGCTCGGGATAGCGGCCGTGATCGCGGAGTCGTTCGCGCCGCTGTTCTTCAGCAATTGCGCCGGCGGCGCGCTGTGGCCGGTTGCGTGCCCGGGAATTCTGGGGCTGGTGGAGACCGGCGACACGATCGAGCTCGACACCGACAGCTTCGTCGTGCGCAACGTCGCGACGGGAGGAACACTGCAAGCGCGCCCGCTGCCGCAAATGTATCGGGCCATGATCGAAGCCGGCGGGGAGAAACCTTATCTCAAGGCGCGCCTGGCCGCGGCGCGGTCACGCGCGTGAGCACTTGGACGAACGCCTCGGGCACTCCAGGGAGCGTGCGGCCGATGCGCCGGCGATAGCGTAGCGGAGGAACGGACCGGCTCCGGCCGGAATGACGACAACACGCCAAGAAGACAACGAGCAGCGAGCTCATACGAGGAGGTAGCAATGCGATCCGTGCAATTTCCGCTCGCCGCGGTGCTGGCCGCGACGACAGTCGGCAGCGCGAACGCGCAGGTTGCGTATCCCGAAAAACCGGTGCGGCTGATCGTCCCGTCGTCTCCGAGCGGGGGGACGGATACCACGGCCCGCATCCTCTCGCCGCGCATCTCCGAGCTGCTGGGCCAGCAGCTCGTCATCGAGAACCGCCCCGGTGCGGCGACCCGCATCGGCGCCGGTCATGTTGCGAAATCGGCCCCCGACGGCTACACGCTGCTCATCACCCCCAGCACCCTCATCATCGCGCCATCGGTGTACAAGGATATGGCCTTCGACCCGCTCAAAGATTTCGAGCCCATCACTCAGGTCGTGGTGGTGCCGCAGATGCTGGTATCGCATCCGTCGCTGCCACCGAAGAACGTGCAGGAGCTGATCGCCTTCGCCAAGGCGCGCCCCGGCAAGCTCGAATACGCATCGAGCGCGGTCGGGAGCAATCCGCAGATGGCGATGGTGCTGTTCCTCAACCTGACTGGAACGAGCATCGTGCACGTGCCCTACAAGAGCGGCAACGCGGGCCTGAGCGACGTGATCGCCGGCCACGTGCCGCTGACCATGGCCAACATACTCGCGGGCCTTCCTCACGTCCGCAACGGGCGGCTGCGCGCCTACGGCGTCACCACCGCCAAGCGCGCGGTCGGGGCGCCCGACATCCCGACGATCGCGGAGGCCGGCGTGCCGGGCTACGAGTCGGTGCAATGGTTCGGCATCCTCGCCCCGATCAACACGCCGCGCGAGATCGTCACGCGCCTGCACCGCGACATCACGCGCGTCACCCGGGAGAAGGAAATCCAGCAGCGCTTCCTCGTCGACGGGGCCGAAGCGCATTGGAGCGAAACGCCCGAGCAGTTCGGCGAGTTCATGCGCGCCGAGAGCGCCAAGTGGGCCAAGGTCGTGGCGCAGGCGAAGATTCCGAAGCGATAGCGGCTATTGACGACGCAGCATTCAGGCCGTGCGGTGAAACCAGAGCAGGGACAGGGTGGCGGCGAAAAGCGCAAACAATGCCGCCATGGCGCCGAAGAACGCCGTGAGCTCTGTCTCCCTGCGCTCCAGCACCATCTTCGTGGTCAGGTCCTTGTAGACCCTGTGCAGGTGGGCCGCGCTGCCCGCATGCGAATACGCGCCTTCGGTGATGGCGGCAATCGCCTTCAGCGTCTCCTCATCGAAGCGCATGAAGATCGACATGCCCTCGAAATCCACCGGTCCGCCGGCGGTGGTGCCGAAGCCGATGGTATGCACGCGCACACCGCGATCGGCGGCCATCTTGGCGGCTTTCAGCGGATCGGGGCCGGTGGTGCGCCGCCCGTCGCTCAGGAGCACGATCGCCCCCGCCGTATAGGAGCTCGGCGGCACCGGCTTGAATTCCTTTTGCACCGGCTTGGCGTCGCCTCCGAGGGGCGCAGCGCCCGAGCGCCGGGAGAAATTGCTGTCGAAAAGGTCTTCCTCCAGATCGACGCCTGAATCGGGCAGCAGCAACGCCAACGCCATCAGCAGGCCGCTGCCGATGGCGGTCTGGCGCTGCAGCTGGAAGCGATCGACCGCCGCGAGCAGGTCTTCGCGGTTCTGGGTCGGCGTCTGCACGACCGCCGCCGTACCGGCAAAAGTGACGATACCCACCCGCACGTTGGGCGGAAGATCGCGCACGAAATCCCTCACCGCGTTTTGCGCAGCCCCCAGGCGCGTCGGCGGGATGTCCGGCGCGCGCATGCTGCGCGAGACATCCATGGCGAGCACGATGGTCTGGTGCTCGTTCGGCAAGGTCACGACCGCGACCGGCCGCGCCATCCCGAACAGCGCGCTGGTAAGCGCGAACACGAGCAGGATCGCCGGGAGGTGACGGCGCAGCCACTGGCCGGGCCCGACCGCGTCGCGCACGAGCATGAGGCTCGCATAGCGCAGGGCCGCTTTTTTCCGCCGCTTGAGCGCATAGACGTAAGCGCCGATCAGCAGCGGAACGCCGAGCAGCAACCAAAGCAGATCCGACCACAAGAACCGCATCGCGCTTCCTCGCTCGCGCCGTGGCTCCGGCTCGCTGCGCACAAGGGGCTTGGCCCCTTACTTCCACAAGGGGCTTGGCCCCTTTTTACTTCCTGGTCTCGAAAAAGCGCCGGGCACCTTTCTCGCGCCGAGGCGCCGGCCAGCAACCGGCTTCCGACAAACAATATACACGCGTCGCGATAGCATGCCACGTCTGCGAACCCGTGCTATGTTGACTTTTCCGCTTACCTACAAGCGTGCTACCTTGCGCATGCCGGCACACGCGGTCGTGAGGGCTCCCGGATGAGGCGGCAGGTGCTTTACAGCGGTTCGAGACGCAATTCCGGTGCCGGAGCAGACACCCCGCGACCAGACGCTCCGCCGCCAGAGACTCCGCGGCAAGAGCCGGACGACGTCCAGGAAGCGCCGCCCACCCCTCGCTGGTCGCGCATTCGCGCCCTGGGCAAGCGCCATGCCGGATTGTTGCGCTTCCTCGCCGGCGCGGCCTTCGCACTGCTGATCGCGGCGGCTTACATCGGGTCGCAGCCTTTCCCCCGGGTCCTCACGCAGGAGGACATCGACGCCTCCGTGCTGCACACGCTGGAGACCAAAACCCTGCCGGCGCGCGCCGCCAAGGCAGCCGACATGGTGCGCCCGTCCCTGGTGCGCGTGCGGGGTTTCGCCGAGCCCGCGCCGCCCAAAACCAAGGCCAAGGGAAAGGGCAATCCCAAACGTCCGGAACGCAAACCCGAACAGGCCGCCCCGGACAAGGAGGCCGCCAAGGACAAGGCTTCTGCCGACGGGTTGGAAGAGATTTCGGTCGGATCGGGCGTCGTGATCGTGGACGACGGCACCATCCTCACCAACCTGCACGTGGTCTACGGCGCCAAGCGGATCATGGTGACTTTTCACGACGGCGCGGAATCGCAGGCCGAGCTGGTCAGCGTGCACCCGGAGAACGACCTGGCGGTCATCAAGGCGCAAACCATACCGGATGATCTGCCGGCCGCGACGCTGGGCTCGGCCGCGCGCCTCAAACCCGGCGACGACGTGGTGGCGGTCGGATTTCCCTTCGGCATCGGCCCCTCGGTGTCGGCAGGCGTGGTTTCCGGTCTGAACCGCGAGTTCCGTTCGCCCGAAGGCGAACGCGTGCTCACCCGGCTCATTCAGTTCGACGCGGCGGCCAATCCCGGCAGCTCGGGCGGGCCGCTGGTGACCATGCAAGGCGACGTCGTCGGCATCGTCACCGCCATCCTCAATCCCGCGGACACCGGCACCTTCATCGGCATCGGATTCGCCGTCACCATCGCCGTGGCGGGCCGCGCCGCCGGCATGCATCCCTTCTGAAACCTGGAGCAACCTCCATGAGCAACGTTCCGAGCACCGACGTCCGCGATTTGATGGAGCGGATCCTGTTCGAAATCAAGCGCGTCGTGGTAGGACAGGATCATTTCCTGGAGCGCGTGCTGATCGCCATGCTGGCGCAGGGCCACTTGCTGGTCGAGGGCGTGCCGGGATTGGCCAAGACGCTGACGATCAAGACCCTCGCCCGCACCATCGGCGGATCGTTCAAGCGTATCCAGTTCACCCCCGACCTGCTGCCCGCCGACCTGGTCGGAACGCGCATCTACAACCAGAAGACCGGGGATTTCACCACCTCGCTCGGGCCGGTGTTCACCAACCTGCTGCTCGCCGACGAGATCAATCGCGCGCCGGCCAAGGTGCAGAGCGCGCTGCTCGAGGTCATGCAGGAGCGCCAGGTCACGATCGCCGGCGAAACCCATCGCGTTCCCGCTCCCTTTCTGGTGATGGCCACGCAGAACCCGATCGAGACCGAAGGCACCTACCCCCTGCCCGAGGCCCAGGTGGACCGCTTCATGATGAAGGTGCTGGTCGACTACCCGACCGAGGAGGAAGAGTTCGTCATCGTCGAGCGCGTGACGGGCAGCGCCGCCGCGGTCGGCATGGTAGCGACGACCGAGCAGCTCGCCGCGCTGCAGAACGAGTGCCGCAAGGTCTACGTGGATCCGGCGCTGGTCCAGTATGCGGTGAAGCTGGTATCGGCCACCCGGCGCTGCGAGCGCTATGGCCTGCGCGAGGCTGCCCGCTACATCACCTTCGGCGCGAGCCCGCGGGCGACGATCTGGCTCATCGAAGGTGCCCGCGCGCTCGCCTTCCTGCGCGGGCGGCAATACGTGCTGTCGCAGGACGTGGCCGATATCGTCCCCGACGTCCTGCGTCACCGGCTGGTGCTCTCCTACGAGGCGCTGTCCGACGGCCAGAGCGCGGATGCCCTGGTCACGCGGGTCATGCAGGCGGTGCCGCGGCCGGAGCAGCCGCTCGAGAGCCATGTTCAAGTCGCGACCAAAGCCTGATCTGAAGCTGGTCGCGCCGGCGCAGACCACGCCGGACCCGGCACGCCAATCCGCGGACGCGGCGCGTCAATCGGCGGACGCGGAAAGCGTGCTGCGCCGACTGGAATGGACGGTGCTGCGGCGGCTCGACGGCGTGCTGCAGGGCAATTACCTGACCCTGTTCCGGGGCTTCGGCATCGACCTCGCCGACGTGCGCGAGTATCGCTTCGGCGACGATGCGCGCACCATCGACTGGAACGCGACGGCGCGCCTGCAAGTACCGCACGTGCGCGAATTCAATGAGGACCGGGAGGTCACCGCCTGGTTCCTGGTGGACTTGAGCCGCTCGGTCGATTTCGGTGCGGGTACCACCACCAAGCGCACCATGGCGGTGAGCTTCGTTGCGCTGATCGCGCGCCTGCTCACCCGCTTCGGCAATCGCGTCGGCGCGCTGCTCTATACCGATCGGGTCGAGATCGTGCTGCCCGCGCGCGCCGGCCGAGCGCACGTGCTGCATCTGATCGATCGGCTGCAGGCCACCGGCAAGCAGCCGAAGCGCGGCCAGGCGACGCGGCTGGGCGATCTGCTGGAGCGTGCCTTGCAGGTGATCAAGCGCCGCTCGCTCGTGGTCGTGGTGTCGGATTTCATCAGCGATCCCGGCTGGGCGCGCGCGCTCTCGATCCTCGGGCAGCGCCACGACGTGCTGGCGGTGCGGCTCTACGACGCACTGGAAATGGAATTGCCCGATCTGGGGCTGGTCATCATGGAGGATGCGGAGACGGGCCAGCAGCTGTTCGTGGATACGCACGATGCCGCCTTTCGCAGCCGCTTCGCGCAGCTCGCCGGCGAGCGCGAGACGCAGTTGCGCGACGCATTGGCGATCGCCGGAGCCGACTGCATCGAGCTCGCCACCGACGACGACCTGGTGCAGACGCTGCTGCGCTTCGCGCGCCTGCGCAAGCGCAGAGCGCAGCTCGCGGGCGGCGGCATCCGGGCGGAGCTGATCGAATGAGCTTGTTCGAAGAGCTCGGACAGATCACCGTGCTGTGGCCGCGCATGCTATGGCTGCTGGCTCCGCTGCCGATTCTCCTCCTGGTCTACCTGCGGCTTGGCGCGCGCCAGAAGCGCGCCCGCGCCGGGCTCGCGGGCCTGTCGACGCTGTTCGACACGAGCAGCAGCGCCGCCCGGGTTCGCCGCGCGCTCCCGCCGTTGATGTTCTTCATCGGCCTGGTGGCGTTGGTCGCCTCGGTCGCTCGCCCGCAGGCGGACGTGATTTTGCCGTCGCGGCACCGGGACGTCATTCTTGCGATCGACATCTCGGGCAGCATGCGCGCAACCGACGTGAAGGCCAACCGCCTGGCGGCCGCGCAGAACGCGGCCCGGGCGTTCATCGAGAGCCAGCCGTCGAACTCGCGCATCGGCATCGTCGCGGTCGCCGGCAGCGCCTCGCTGGTACAGTCGCTCACCGACAATCGCGAGGAGCTGATGCAGGCGATCGAGCGGCTGCAGCTGCAGCGCGGCACCGCGCTCGGCAGCGGCATCTACATCGCGCTCGCCACACTCTTGCCCGATGCAAACATCAACCTGGAGCAGCTGTCGCAGGGCCGGTCCGGTTTCGTCGAGGAAGAACCGCGGCCCCCCGGGTCGAATCGATCGGCCGCCATCGTGCTATTGACCGACGGCGAGAGCAACCACGGCCCCGACCCGCAGGAGGCCGCCCAGTTCGCCGCCGACCACGGCGTTCGCATCTATACCATCGGCATCGGCAGCAAGGATGGGATCACGCTCGGGTTCAACGGCTGGTCGATGCGCGTGCGCCTCGACGAAGAAGCCCTGCAGAAAATCGCGATCACCACGCACGGCGACTACTACGCCGCGACCACCTCGCAGCAGTTGAAGAGCATCTACGAAAATCTCAGCGCACGCATGGTCATCGCGCGCTCGCGCACCGTCGAGGTCACCGCTTTTTTCGTCGCCGTCGGCGCGGCCTTGCTGGTGATCTCGGCTTTGTGCTCGGTGCTTTGGTTCAATCGGGTGCTTTGAGGGCTCATGCAATAGCCAGCGAATTGCCGCGCCAGGTCGAGAACCACACCCCTTGCAGGGCGCGCATCGGCATGCAGGCCGATGCCGTTCGCCCGGCGCGGACCATGGTCCGCGAATTCCCGGCCTCACCCCCGGCGCTTCGCGCCACCCCTCCTCATGAGAGGAGGGGATCAACCTAGCATTCCCCTTCTGCCAAGAAGGGGCGGGACGCGATGATGTCGCGGACGGGGTTCTCTTTCGATCCCTCCGACGCTAGTCGAGCTTGGCGCCGGACACGGCTACGACCTTCTTCCACTTCTCGTATTCCGCGTCGATGAAGCGCCGGAATTCCTCGGGAGACGTAGGCGCAGCCATCACGCCGGCATCGAAGAAACGCTTCTTCAAGTCAGGCGAAGACAGCGCCTGCGTCATCGCCTCGTGCACCTTCGCCAGGTGGGCCTTGGAAGCACCCTTGGGCATGACATAGCCCTGCCACACGGTCACCTCGAAATTCGGAATGCCCGATTCCATGATGGTCGGGATGTCGGGCACCTGCTCGGCGCGCTTGGCGGAGGTCACCGCGAGCGCGCGCAGCTTGCCCGACTTGACGTGAGGCAGCGGCCCCGGCAGGTTGAAAAAGAACGCCTGGACCTGTCCCGAGATCGTGTCGGTGTAGCCCTGCGACGAGACCTTGTACGGGATGTGAATGAGGTCGATGCCGGCCACCGACTTGAAAAACTCCATGGTGAGGTGCGGAGAAGCGCCGATGCCCGAGGACGCATACTTGTATTTGCCGGGGCTCGCCTTGGCCAGCTTGACGAAGTCGCCGACGGATTTCACCGGCAAGGACGGGTTGATGCACAGGATGTTGGGCATCGTAGCGTAGAGCGAGATCGGAACGAAGTCGCGCCGCGGATCGTAGGGGAGCTTCTTGTAGAGTTGCGGGGTGATCGCCTGATTGATGCCGTAGGTCAATATCGTGTAGCCGTCGGGCGCCGAGTTGGACGCGATGTCGGTGCCGAGGATGCCGCCCGCTCCGGGCCGATTGTCGACCACCAGCGTTTGTCCCCAGGCTTCGCTGAAGCGGTGCGCGAAGATGCGCCCGACGATATCGGTGGAGCCGCCGGCGCCGAACGGCAGGATCAGGCGGCCGGGTTTCGATGGATAGGTCTGGGCCGCATGCGCTGCGCTGGCGCAGAGCGCGAATCCAACGATTGCGGCAAAGCGAAACTTGAAGCGCGGGTGAAACATCGTGTATCTCCTCGACTCGATTACTGTGTGACTGCTCTTGCCTGCTTCGGATTGTCCGGTCGTCATAACGTACCGTGTGACTGCCTGTTCCTGTTCCAGACGCCTGATCGTGCCAAATTACTGTGTGACTGCCCTTCCCGCTGAAGACTGGCTCGCGTGGTGAATCGCAAGTTCATAGTCATCGTCATTCCCGCGCAAGCGGGAATCCAGAGCCAGGCTCCGCCTGGACCCCCGCGTTCGCGGGGGTGACGAGCTTCTGACTCAGGACATAGTCGACCAAACTCAGTCGGACCATTCGGCGAATCGCTTGCTCCAGCCGATTCGCCGGGACACGCTCACGCCCGCTTGGCGAGCATGTCGAGCACGGGCCGGATGCTCGGCAGCGTCTCGATACTCTGCAGCATCCGTGCGCTCTTTCCGGCCACCTCCGGACCGACCACTTCCTGCGCGTTGCGAATGTACTTCTCCACCACCTGCGACGGCGGCGCCGGCCGCCTGTGGTCGCCGAGCGGAATCTCGATCGGTTGCCGGATCGTCTTTCCCTGCGCCTCGATCACCAGCACGCCGAGCGGCCCGTCGGTCGCCGCCGGATCCTCGAGCGTCCTGAACTTGCCGAGGTGACCCTGGATATCGGGGCGCCTGAACGCCTGGTCGGAGAACGTGCTCTTGATCACCCTACCGTCGAGGATCGCGCTGGCAACGGGGTACTCGTAGCCGAACTTGCCCGAGAACTCGCCGGTGGGGCGAACGCGGAAGTACGGCTGCAGGTGCGGCACGCGGATCTCGACCGAGGTCAGGTTGTCGAGCTGCAGGCCGGTCTGCTCGCGAAACTGCAGCGCGGCATCGATGGCGCCCTGGGCGATGTAACCGCACGGGTACTTCTTCAGCCGCCAGGTGTCGGCGATATGCCACTGTGCGAGGCCCGCGGTTGCCTTGTTCACGTCCACGCCTTCCATGCGCCCGGCCGCAACGACACTGTCGATGTACCCCAGCGGCCCGTCGATCGCGTCCAGGTTGGCTTCGAAACCGCTCGCGGCCAGCTCGGCCGCCATGACGCCTGCCTGGGAGGCGATGCCGCCGTGCAAGGGCTTGGTGTGGGTGCCGAAGTTTCCCGTGATGCCGCCGGACTGCGAGGACGCGATGCCCCAGGCATGACGCTGCTGCGATTCGTCGAGACGCAACAGCTTGCCGGAGACGGTAGCAGACGTGAGCGGACCGAACAGCGCCGTGCTGTGCAGGCCGTGAAACTGATCCGCGCGCCGGGGCACGATACGCGACAGCGCTTCCCCGACCTCGTAGCCCGCGATGTACGCTTCCAGCAGCTCGCGCCCGCTGCGCTCCCGCGTCTCGCCGCTGGCGAGCATGGCCGGCACCAGCACCACGCTCGGGTGGCCGAAGCTCGAGCAGTCGTCGAAGTCGAGCGTATGGCCCAGCGTGCCGTTGACCAATGCCGCAAGCCACGTGGACGTTTTGCGCGGCGACCCGAGCACGCTCGCCTCGTTGCCCGCGACCCGATCCACCAGGGCCTGCACCTTGACCCCGGGCGCTTCGCCCACGCCGGCCAGCGCGACCCCGATCTGATCGAGAATGGCGAGCTTCGCGACCTCGATGTCCCGCTGCGGGACCTTGTCGAGCGTCACGCTCGTTACGTACTGCGCCAATGTCGCTCCGAATGCCATCTTGCCCTCCTCTGCCGGCTACGGCGTTTTGACCCCCAACGACTTGATCAGCTTGCTGTATTTTTCCGTCAGAAGCTTGATGTAATCGGTCATGTCGCCGGGCCCGTTATCGATCATCGGTGTGGCGCCCTGGCGCGCGAGCTCCTTCTGCACGTCGGGGCGGTGCAGCGCTTTGATCGATTCGGCGAACAGCTTCGATACCATCGGCTCCGGTACGCCCGCCGGAGCCATGAGCCCGAACCAGGTCACGGATTCGAAATTCGGAAATCCGGACTCGGACATCGTCGGCACCTGCGGCGCGACCGGCGAGCGTTGCAGGCTGGTCACGGCCAGCGCGCGCAGCCTTCCGCTCACGACGTGCGGCGTTGCCGATAGCATGTTGCAGAAAAACATGTCGACGTGTCCACCGAGCAGGTCGGTCAGGGCCGGCGCGCTTCCCTTGTACGGCACGTGCGTAATGTCGACTTTCGCCAGCTGGCGGAACTGTTCCGCGGTCAGATGCGGCGTGGTCCAGTTGCCCGTCGAGGCGTAGTTGATGACGCCGGGCTTGCTGCGCGCAAGCGCAATGAGATCCCGCAACGACTTCACCGGCATGGTCGGATGCACGATCAGGACGAAGGGCACCGAGGCGAGGCGCGAGATCGGCGCGAAGTCGCGATAGCTGTAGGACACCTTGGTCGTCAGGGGCGTGACGACCAGCGACGACCCGCCGACGTACAGCGTATAGCCGTCGGCGGGCTGGCGCACCGCGGACTCGGTGCCCACGATCCCGCCCGCGCCGCCGCGGTTGTCGATCACGAACGACTGGCCCAGCGATTCCCCCAGCCGGGGAACGACGATGCGGGTGACGAGATCGATTCCGGAGCCCGGCGGGAAAGGCACGATGACGCGCACCGGTTTGGTGGGATACGGCGTAGCGGCAGCTTGCGAATATGCGCTGGCGGGAATGGCCGCGGCACAGACGGCGACGATGAACGCAGAAACGTTGGCGCGCGAGCGAGACAGGAACACCATCGGACCTCGACACAAAGGGCTTAGCTTACAACAAGCATCGTGGATCCACGCGCAGGACAGTCCACCATCTGCCACGCCCTTCCTTGCCCGCGTCGCTCAGGGACTCTCCAATCGATCGGCTCGGTCGATGTCACCCCGCGCGCAGCACCTCGCTCAGAACGGCCAGCGCATTGAGCGCCGGCGCGAATCCGCTGAACGGCGCGGTCTGGATCACCGCCTCGATGACCTCGGTGCGCGTTACGCCGAGGTTCAGTGCGGCCTGGCCGAACTTGCGGGTCTGGGCTTCCAGGCGCAGCGCGGTGAAGGCGGCGACCGAGCACAGCACGCGGCTGCGCCGCTCGAGCCCGGGTCGGAACCAGATCTCGCCGTAGCCGTACTGGATGGCGACCGGATAAAGCGCGCCGGTGACGGAGTTGTCCGGCGCGGCGTAACCCTTGTCGCCGCCCTCGCGGTGCAACGCCAGCAGCAGCTCGCGACCGCGCGCGGAAAGCGTCTCCAGGGAATCGGCGCGCGCTTCCTGCGCGGGCGCCTCGATCCCGCGCTCGGCGAACACGGCCGCCGCGGTTTCGAGGGCTTCCTCGGACGCCGTGAAGCCGGCATAGATGCCGATCTGGATCAGCACTTCCTGGATCACACGGGCATCGAGGCCGATGTTCAGTGCCGCGCCGACGTAGCGGCGCAGCGCCGCCGGCCGCTGCACGCAGCCCAACGCGGCCAGCGTGCAGACCATGCGATCGGAAAGCGCGAGCCCCGGGCGGCACCACACAATGCCGAACTCGGTCTCGGTCAGGAAATCGCGCAAGCCGGTCGCCGCATCATCGGCCTGAGTGCCGGCGCTGCCCGGTGCGAACAAACGGGCGCGCATCGCTTCGCCCTGCCGGCGCAACTCTTCGCGCGTGCTCACTCGCAGTTCTCCGCGCGCGCGTACAGGCGCGCCAGCGCGGGCCGCAGGTACTCGAGAAACGTCTCCGGATTCTCCGTCATCGGGAAATGACCCAAGCCCTTCATCATGCGGAACTCGGCGCCGGCGATCTTGGCGGCGGTGGCGCGGGATGCTTCCGGCGTGCACGAGAAGTCGTACTCGCCGGTCAGCATGATCACCGGGCAGCGGCGCGTATCGATGCGCTGCACGCGCTCGCGCGCGTCCCAGTCGTGAGCGTAGAAGGCGATGTCGCCGTGGAACACGCCGTAGCCGCCCTGCGAGTACGCCCACCAGATCTCGGTCGCCCGCGCGCGCGGCGTGGTGGGCGACATCAGGCCGTAAATCCATTCGGGCACCGCGAGCGCCTGGTTGTAGAGCGCATGCTTGGCGAAGGACACCGCGCGCCCGGTGATCCGGTCGCACGCCTCGCAGGCGATCACGCCGCCGAGCGCGTCGCCGTGACGAAGCGCCATCTCCAGGCAGATCTGCCCGCCCATGGACGAGCCCAGCAGCACCGGGCGCTCGAGCCGCAGCGCCTGGATCACGGCCACGATGCATGCGACATAGCGATCGGTGTTCAGACGCCACTCCCCCGGCACGCCCTCTTGCGGCGGCAGGCTCTTGCCGTGCCAGGGCAGGTCGAACGCCGTCATGCGCCAGGCCCGCAGCAGCTGCGCGTCGTTCATCAAACGGTGGTATTGGCGCGTGTCCGCTCCCGCCGTGTGCAGGAACAACAGGTCACGCCCGCTGCCTGCCTGCTCGTAGTAGATGCGATGCGCGCGTCCCTCGATTTCGATCCAGGCGTAGCGCCCGGTGATGGGCTCGATGCTGCCGGCGGCCGCGGCGGCCACCGGTCCCTCGGCGCGCAGCGCCGCGGCAGCGCGGCCGTTCGCCACCCAGCGCGCGAGCTCGAGCGAGCGGCGCACGAGGTGCGCGAACTGCAGCAGCTTCCGCTCGTCGCCTGCGACGGAGAATTCCGGCACGCGCATCTTCATCGCCAGCACGTGGTGATACGGCGCCGGCGGCACCGCCTGCAGAAAGCGCTCCCACCCATCGACCGGCGCGCGCAGCATGAACTCGGCGGCGCCCTCTTCGGTCCGGATGCCTTCCAGCCTGCCGTCCACGAACCGCACCGTGGCCACGGCCGCGCCGGCTTGCACGGCGAAGCAGACGCTGGCGCACGCGCCCAGGTTGGCCAGCTCCGCGTCGTCGCGGCAGGCGCGCTCCCAGTCGGCGTTGAACCCGGGTCCGAAAGGATCGGTGGAGGATGCAAGAGTCACGGCGCCTCCTGACTAACCGGTCAGACATCGGTCGCTCAACCGCGATGATACTCGTGCAGCTTGGCGAAGCTTCTTGCGCTGCGGGACCGCTCGCAGCGGCCACGCCTCGGCAAGTAGATCACAGATCGCCGATCTTCGACGGAATGCTCACTGCGGTTTGATCCCCGCCTGCTGCGCGATCTTCCCGAAGCGGTCATCCTTGAATCCTTGATGCCGGCCATGCTGTTGCAAGTGCGCGCTCCAGTAAGGAGCCTGGTCGGTGCCCATCGTCGCGAACGTGATCTTCACCGACTGCGCGCGCGCAAGCGCGACGTAGGTTCTGCCGGTAAAGGAGCTCGCGTGGCACCTGCCGGTGAGCGTGGTGTATCGGGAAGGGTCCTACCTGTCGCCGGCAGCTCGGCAGTTGATTGCGAGCATCAGGCGGCGACGATCAGCTGGAACGACCGAGGGCCGGATTGAGCGGCGAATGGAGTTTAACGGCCAACTCCAGACCGTCATGGTCGCCTCCGGCAATGACTGCTCGTCGGCCGCTGCGGACGATGACAACCCGGTCGGAGTTGGTCCGCAATAGGTTGCGTAGCGGCCAGAGCGAGGGAAGCATGAGCTCGGAAGTGCATTCATCTGCGCTGATCTCGAACTGGCTCTAGAGCCCCGCGAAGACCACGCTTCATACATCGAGAGCTGGCTCAAGGTGCTGCACGATGACGAGACTGCGATTTTTTCCGCTGCCGCTCACGCGCAGCGTGCCTACATGAACTCATTGCAGGCGTCCAAGAACGAGGCTGCCGCCTGACGATCTTCTATGCTTGCGCGGCTGCCGTGATCTGCCGCTCGAATTCCTGCTCCAGCGCGGAATGCTCGTCCTGCGCTTCCTTCGTGACTTCATCCACTGTCTTGCCCGCCAGACCGGACTCCGGGATTTCATCCGGAGCACGGGAGCACTCATATATTGTGATGCCGCTCTTCACCGGTTCGTAGTTGCGCAGATACGCAACGAGATTACTTACCGTGCCCGTATAGGTCTCGCGTGTAGACCGGTTTGACTTCCATACGCTGACACTCGCTGCTACCACGCCAAGCGAAAGCGCAATCTTCACGAATTCGAGCAGGAGCCTGACCTGATCGCCGAACTGCCCGCTATCGACTAGGTCAGGGAAGAACGCGTTAGCCTGAATAATTCACGAAGCCTGTAAGACAAAGGCCCGCTTCATGGTAGAACGCCGTTGCGAGACAAGCGAACTGCCAGCGAAGGGGCCTTTGCGTGAAAGACGATAGCACA
>WHTS01000049.1 GCA_009377585.1 Betaproteobacteria bacterium | reverse complement strand
CTAACCGCCCAGCGTAATAGTCGGCCAAAAGTCGGTGCACGAGGAACCGGTTGTGTAACTGTGGCCCGCATCGCACGCGATGAATGGCCTTTTGGAATTTCATTTCAGGCAAGCGACCATCCCAAATAGCAGCTCGTCCCGCCTCGCCACCCTCACACACCAAGACGTCTCCAGCTCGCAATCCGTAGCGCTCCTGCTCGTGGTCCTCGAATGGCATCAGGCGCACGTCCGTAAGATCCACGTCGAACCAGCGAA
Organism: Betaproteobacteria bacterium; assembly: GCA_009377585.1. Lineage (NCBI taxonomy): Bacteria > Pseudomonadati > Pseudomonadota > Betaproteobacteria > Betaproteobacteria bacterium. The sequence goes on along the minus strand of WHTS01000049.1, from coordinate 42,241 downwards.
TGTTGGGATTCCGCAAGTACGGCTGAGGTTGTCCTTTGTTCTTCTGGGCATCCAGCATCTTTCCCAGACACATGTCCACGACATCGCTAAGCGTCACGATTGGCCAACGGTGGGAGGACGTGGATGTTGCCACTAAAGCATCGCCTCCAACTCTTTCATCTCTCGCTGTATCTCCTCCTCCAAACGCGCCAGCTCCTTGAAAATCTCTTTCGGCGGCCGGTGCGCGATCTCCTCGTGCACGACTTCCTTGTAACGATTGAGCGAGAGGTCGTAGCCCTGAGCGGCGATGTCGGCCTTGGGCACACAGAAGCTCTGGGCGGTGCGGGGGCGATCAATCTCCCTCCCTTGCAGGGCGCGCATCGGCTTGCAAGCCGATGCCGTTCGGCCGGCACGGCCCATGGGCCGTGAATTCCCGCCCTCACCCCCCTGCCCCTCTCCCGGGGGGAGAGGGGAGCGGAGCGTGTTCCAGCGTGCGAGCACGTCGGGCAGGTTGTTCTTTGCGTGTTCCTCGGCAGTCAGAAGCTCTGGATTCCCGCTTGCGCGGGAATGACGAAGGGCGCTGGGCACGGGGCCGAGCTTGTCGTCCGGCAGCAGCGGCGTGCGCTTGTCGTCGAGGCTCCAGCCGTCGGCCTGCACGTCGTAGAACCAGACGTGATCGGTGCCGCCGGAATTGGTCTTGGTGAAGAGCAGGATCGCGGTGGAAACGCCCGCGTAGGGCTTGAACACGCCGCCTGGCAGCTTCACCACGGCGTCGAGCTTCTGGTCCTCGACGAGCATTTTGCGCAGCTCCTTGTGCGCCTTGCTCGATCCGAACAGCACGCCGTCGGGCACGATCACCGCCGCGCGCCCGCCAGGCTTCAAGAGCCGCAGGAAGAGCGCCAGGAAAAGCAGCTCCGTCTTCTTGGTCTTGACGATCTGCAGCAGGTCCTTGGCGGTGTTCTCGTAGTCGAGGCTGCCGGCGAAGGGTGGATTGGCCAGCACCAGCGTGTACCTCTCCTCCTCGCCGGCGTGATCCTGCGCGAGCGAATCGCGGTAGCGGATGTCCGGGTTCTCCACGCCGTGCAGCAGCATGTTCATGCTGCCGATGCGCAGCATCGTGTTGTCGAAATCGAAGCCATGGAAGAGATGGTGATGGAAGTGCTCGTTCAGCTTTGCATCGTGCAGCAGCTTCGGATGCCGATCGCGCAGGTGCTCGCCCGCCGTCACCAAAAACCCCGCCGTGCCGCAGGCCGGATCGCAGATCACGTCGAGCGGCTGCGGCGCCGTCAGCTCCACCATCAGGCGGATGATGTGGCGCGGCGTGCGGAACTGGCCGTTCTGCCCGGCGGTGGCGATCTTGCCGAGCATGTACTCGTACACGTCGCCCTTGGTGTCGCGGTCCTCCATCGGCACGTGGTCGAGCATATCCACCACCTTCGCCAGCAGCGCCGGCGTCGGGATGGTGAAGCGCGCATCCTTCATGTGATGCGCGTAGGTGGAGTCCTCGCCGCCGTGGTTCTTGCCCAGGCCCGTGCGCAGGAAGGGGAAGACATGCTCGCCGATCACCGCGTACATCTCCGCCGGCGCGAAATTCTTGAAGCGCGACCATCGGAAGTCTTCGTAGGCACGACCGCCGTCCTTGCCGATCCCGTCCTTGCCCTTCGGGAAGATTCGCAGCTCGATCGGCTTCTTGAGCCGTGCCGCTTTGTTCTCTTCCAGTGTGTGCAGGTCGTCCAGCCGGCGCAGGAAGAGCAGATAGGTGATCTGCTCGATGACTTCGAGCGGATTGGAGATGCCCCCGGTCCAGAATGTGTTCCAGATGGCATCGATCTGGCTCCTGATGTCGCCGGTGATCATGCGCGACGACTCGGAACGGCGCGAACGGTTGCGCTTTCGTCGTTGCGGCCGCGGGTGTGCACGTCGCTGCCCGTCATCGCAGCGCCCGGCCGGGTTTCTGTGCTCGTCATATCTTCCTTCCAGCTCAGCCTTGAATCGATGTTCGTTGTGCCAGGCAAGAACTCCCGCCTGGCGCGGCTCGCGAGCTTCGTCGGCTCGACGACAAGCGCTTTGCCGTGATGCGAATAGTACTCGCGGCGGTTGCACCATTCCTCACGCAAGCGCGCGCTGCCTTCCAATCGAAGCTCGGGCGTCACGGTGATGTATCCCAGATCGAACAGCTTGTGAAGATCGGAGCGCAGGAGCAAGCCGTTGCTGATGCGGTGCTACAAGAGTCGTGAGGACGTCGTCCCACCTGGTGCCCGTTACCAGCCGTCCCGCTCACCTGCGCTTGTCCGCGATTTCCGACCCGCGTAGCATGACGTTCGTCTTCGTTGACGGAGAGCAGGCGGTGATGAATGGTCCCACGAATGCTCGCCGTATAGGTATCGTCCCCGCCATTGCGTGCGTTCCCCTCGGAGCGGCGCTGCTGCCGTCTCCGATACAGGCGCAGACCTGGCCCAGCAAGCCCGTACGCTGGATCGTGCCCTTCGCTCCCGGCGGCGGCGTCGACGTGACGACGCGCACGATCGCGCAGCGTCTGACCGGAACGGTCGGACAGCAATTCATCATCGATAACCGCGGTGGCGCGAACGGCAATATCGGCGTCGAGCTTGCGACGAAGGCGCCGGCCGACGGCCACACGCTGCTGATGGCAACGACCGGCAACATCACGATCAATCCCCACATCTACAGCAAGCTCGGCTTCGACCCGCTGCGCGATCTGACGCCGGTCATCCCTGCCGTGGACGTGATCAACGTGCTGGTCGTTCACCCTTCCCTGCCCGTGAAGTCCGTGAAGGAGCTGATCGCCCTCGCAAAAGCGCGTCCGGGCGAGCTCAACTACGGCTCCAGCGGCCCGGGAGGCTCCGATCACGTCGCCACGGAACTGTTTGCAAGCCACTCCGGCACGAAGCTCACGAACATCTCGTACAAGGGAGGTGCGCCGGCGATGGTCGCCCTGGTGGGCGGCAACATCCACATGATGATCGCGACCATGGCCGTTGCGGTGGGGCCGATCAAGGGCGGACGCCTGCGTGCCCTCGGCGTGACGAGCAAGAAGCGTTTCGAGCTGATGCCGCAGATCCCGACGATCGCCGAGGCGGGGGTGCCCGGCTACGAGGCCGTGTTCTGGTTCGGCACGTTCGTGCCGAGCGGGACCCCGCGCGAGATCGTGACCCGTCTGAACACCGAGATCCGGAAGGTCTTGCAGGTACCCGAGGTCAGGCAGCGGCTGCTCGAATCAGGCCTGGTCGCCACCGGCGCATCGGTGGAGGACTTCGCCGCTTTCGTCTCCGTGGAATCGAAGAAATGGGCGAAGCTCGTGCGCGACAAAGGCATCCGCGTGGAGTGAGGCTGCTCGCGCCCGCGTCTCGCACAGCCCTTCGTCACGCTTCCCCCTGAAACGCACGCCAGCCCGGCCAGCTCCGGCGCAACGCCTCGCATTCGGCGGCGCGCACCCCCGTGACGATCTCGAGCGGACGCCCCGTCATCGCGACCAGCGTCTCGACCGAATAGGTGCCGATGTCCTTGCGGTTGAGGGCGGCGTGGCGGCAACCGAGCACGAGGCGACGTATCTTCGAATCGATCATTGCCCAGCAGCACATGGGGCAAGGCTCCATCGATGTGTACAGCGTGCAGCTCGAGAGGTCGACGGTTCCGAGGTCGAGCGCCGTGCGACGGATCGCGACGACTTCGCCGTGCGCTGTCGGGTCGGTTTCGGTGATCACGAGATTGCGCCCCTCGCCGACGATCTTCCCGTCCTTGACGATCACGCAGCCGGCCGGACGATTGCCCTCGTTCATGGCCTGCGTGGCGAGCGCCATCGCCCGATCCATGAAGGTTTCATGAGTGCTCATGTGCGACTCCATTCAGTTTGCGATGCGCAACTGCCGCGCGCGATGATCGACGCGTCGGGAAGTTTTTCGAGAGACCAGCACGCCTCGACCAGCCGATCGACCTGTGCCTGCGCAAGCTCGAAGGCCGCGAGGCTGCGAAATTTCGCTTCCAGCTCGGCGTTCGTCATCGGACGCTGCAGCGAGCCACGCGCTTGCTCGACGAAGGTTTCGCAGAGCTGGCCGTTCGTCAGCGCCACCCGCACGCGGGCCTGATCCGCGGAGATGCCCGCATCCACCTCGACGAAGACCTTCTCGCGCAGCGCGACCACATCGGCAGAGGTTACGCGTTCATCGAGAAACTGGCCCACGCCCGCCTCGCCATCGCACATGGTGACGGCCGCCGAATGATAGAGGCTGAGCTTCCCCTCGAGGCTATCGCGCGGCGCCCTCCGGCCGCATAGCGTCTGCGCCAGCGGATTGACGACGACGTCGATCCGAGCGATCGCCGCTGGGTCGATGCCGTGTGCCCTGCGCAAGTCCAGGCACCCGTCGATCACGGGATGGATCACGATCCCGCAAGGGTAGGGCTTGTACGCGTTCTGCGTGATCTCCCAACGCGCCCCCAATTCGCCTGTGATCTCGGATTCGTCGCTGCGCACCGCGAGCACGTGGAGAAAGCCGCGTGGCGCCTCGAGCGCGCGCTCGGAACTGGTGAATCCCGCTGCCGCGAGCAACGCCGCGCTCAACCCGTTGCGCGCCGCATTGCCCATGTTGTAGCTCTTGCACATCGTACCGAGCATTTCCATCAGCCCGGCGGCCTGCGTCGCCGCGATGCCCAGCGCCTGCGCGATCTGTCGCGCATCGAGCTCCAGCGCCTTCGCGGCCGCTGCTGCGGCACCCAGGACGCCGCAGGTTGCGGTGATATGCCAGCCGTGATCGTAGTGCTCCGGCGTGATCGCGTTGCCCACCCGGCATTCGACCTCGACGCCGAGCAGGAACGCGTGCAGGAACGCCGCGCCCGTGATGGGGCGGTGTTCGGCCAGGGCGATGAGCGCGCTTGCCACCGGCACACTGGGATGGATGACGGTGCGCAGATGGGTATCGTCGAAGTCGAGCCGGTTCGAGCTCGTCCCATTGATGCACGCTGCCGTGAGTGCATCGAAGCGCTCGCCCCGCCCGAGCAGGGTCGCCTGAGCCGGTCCCGAGAATTCCCGAAGCGCGGCGACCATCACTTCGACGGTCTCGTCACGGCAGCCGCCGATCGCGCAGCCCAGCCAGTTCAGAATCGCCCGCGCGGCTTCGTGCCGGACATTCGGCGCAACGTCGCTCCAGCGCGATGCCTCGATGAAGCGCGCAACCGTCTGCGTGGTGCCGTTCACGCAACCTCCACGGTGCAGCCGTGGTCGAGCGCTTCTGCGTCGTGGACGGCGAGCAGGCCACGCTGATCGGTGGGCCGTAGGGCACGGGCTACGATCGGCGGCCGCAGAGGGCCAGGTCGTATGGAGATGCAGCAAAGGTCGCGACCTGACCCCACGAGCGCTATGGCTTCCAGGTCGTGCCAGGTTCGATTCAATTCAGGGTGCGGGAATCCGTGCATTATCGCGCACCGCCCGGTCGTCTTTGCGGCTGAAGGACCGTTCGGAGCCGGTCTACGTTCTCTTTCACGTAGGCTGCGAACTCTCCAGGCTTGCTGCCCACCGGAAGATAACCGAGGTCGGACAAACGCTGTGCCACGTTGGGGCGCCCGAGTACGGACACGAGGGCGCTCTGTATCGTGTTGATCGAATCTCCCGGCGTTCCGGCCCTTGCGAACCAACCGTACCAGTTACTGAATTCATACGCCGGTACACCGGACTCTGCCACGGTCGGGACGTTGGCAATGGCGGGCACACGCCCGCTCGTGGTCACGGCAAGGGCGCGCAGTGCGCCTCGGTTCAGCAGAGGCAGGGAGGACCCCAGCGGCGAAAACATGACCGCGGTCTCGCCGCTCACCACGCCGACGAGGGCCGGAGCGCCGCCGCGATACGCCACCTGCACCAGGTTGACCCTAGCGGCATGGTTGAACAGCTCTGCACCGAGAAAGGTGGAACTGCCGGTGCCCGCAGACGAATAGTTCACTTCTCCCGGCCGCGCCCGGGTCAGCGCGATAAGTTCCTTGATGGATCTCACTGGCAACGATGGATGAACAACGACGACAGCGGGTCCCGACGCAACCTGGGATATGGCCGAGAAATCATTCAGGAGATCGTACGGCAGATTCGGGCGAAGCGTGACGTTCGCGGCGGCCGCAACGGTTATCTGAAGCAGGGTATATCCGTCGGCCGGTGCCCGAAGAACGACCGGGGGCGCCAGGGTGCCGCCCGCTCCCGGACGGTTTTCCACGATCACCTGCTGGTTCAGGACTTTCGCCAGTTCCGCGACCACGATACGCGCAAGGACGTCCCCGCCTCCTCCCGCCGATCCATCCGTCACCAACCGCACGGCCTTCGTCGGATAGCCTTGCGCCACAGCCCCTGCGGCTGAAAGAAACCCGATTGTCACGCATGCGGACCGAATAGCGACTGGCATATCCATGCTCCTTGCGACAGCAAGCTCGCGCGGCGAAGGGCAGGCTCTCTGATCTCCCCACAGATCATAGCGCGGGGGGCAAGTGCACGGCGCGAGTCGAATGACCGGAACGGGTCGAACCCGGTCTGACGTTCTCACTCCACCTACCGTGCCACCCATAAAAATGGCCACCACAAGGGCAGCCATTTTATTGGTGGAGCGGAAGGGGATCGAACCCTCGACCTTCGCATTGCGAACGCGACGCTCTCCCAGCTGAGCTACCGCCCCACGACGACGGAGGATGATACTAAAGATCGGAAATCCGGTAAACGCTTGGGCCGAAACGCATCTTCCTGTCGTGCTACCATCCCTCGACAAGGAGCGATGCCATGGCCGAGCCGAACAACGCAACACCCGTAGCCGCCACCAGCCCGCAGATCTCGCCGCCGTTCGCGTACACCGAGATCGTGCCGCTCAACAAGACTCACCGCGTGCTGGTGCCGCAGCGGGGCAAGATCACCCCGGCTTTCCGCACTCTGAACGCGCTGCCGGTGAGCCTGGCCGAGTTTGCGCTGGTTGCGCGCGACTACCCGATCGTGTTCGTTACTGCCGATTCGGGCAAGACCTACGCCGCCTTCGCGGTCCTGGGGCTCGAGCAGGGCAAGAACCTCTTCCTCATGTCGGACAACACCTGGGACCGCCGCGCCTATCTGCCGGCGTACGTGCGCCGCTATCCGTTCTGCATGGCGACCATCACGATCGACGGGAAGATGCGCGAGGAGCGGCTGGTTTGCGTGGAGAAGAAGGCGCTGCGCGACAAAGGCGATCGGCTGTTCGATGACGAGGGGAAGCCCCTGCCCGAGTGGGAGCAGCAGCAGAAGCTTTTGACCGAATACGAGGCGGATCTCGCGCGCACCAACGAGATGTGCAAGACGCTGGCGAACCATGGCGTGATCGAGCCGTTCACCATGCAGGCGAAACCGAACGAGGGGACGCCGCTCTCACTTTCGGGAATGGGGCGGGTAAACGAGCAAAAGCTGGCTGCTTTGGAGGCCGAGCAGATCAAGGCGTTGCTGAGCCGGGGCTACCTGGCGGCGGTTTATGCGCATGTCGGATCGCTGGCGAACTTTCAGCGGCTGCTGGATCGGCGGGTCAGTATGGCGGCCCGGCAGGGGCAGCAGCAGGGGTAGACCGTCCCGGCGCTTAGCGCTACTCATCAGGAACCGACCACCCCGTCCGCGACATTGTCGCGTCCAGCCCCTCCTCGACGAGGAGGGGAGTCAACTCCGCCGCACGGCCGCAGCTTCCTTCCGCGGGGAACGGCCCTCGATAAGGGCGCGCTGCCGCGTCAGCTCCTGCACGATGAAATCGACGAAGACCCGGATGCGCGCCGCGCGCCGCAGATCGGGATGGATCAGCACCCACATCGTCGCCGCCATATCTGGGACGGGACCGCGGACGCGAACGAGCGCCGGATCGCGATCGCCGATGTAGCAGGGTAAGGGCACAACGCCCAGACCGGCGCGCGCCGCCGCCTGCAACGCCACGAGCGAGTTGGCGCGATAGACCATCTGCTCCGGCGCAATCTCCTTTCGCAACCAGCGCGACGAGCCGAGGTGCATGAGGCTCTCGTCCGGCCCGAGCCAGGCGTGCTCCCCGAGTGCGCGCCGCCCACGCGAAGCGAGGTACGAAGGCGCGGCGTAGAGCGCCGTCGCCACTTCGGCGATGCGATGCGCGATGAGGTCTTCCGGAGCTTCGGCGCTCGGTCGAATCGCCACGTCGGCGTCGCGCCTCGACAGCGAGAAGAATTGATTGGCGACGGCGACTTCCAGCGCGATCTGCGGATGGGCGGCGCGGAAAGCGGCGAAGACGGGCGTGAGCAGATCGACCCCGGTGTCGGTCAGGGTCACGCGCACGACGCCGCTCGGTCGTAGATCGGCGCCGGCCAGCTTCCGCTCCAGGCCAACGATCTCTTCCTCCATCCGTCCCGCCGCTGCGATCGCCGCTTCGCCCGCCGCCGTAGGCACGTAGCCGTCGCGGGCGCGTTCGAACAGGCGCACGCCGAGCCTCTTCTCCAACGCATTGAGGCGTCGGAATGCGGTGGAGTGGTCGATGCCGATTGTGCGTGCGCCGCCCAGCAGCGTTCCCGCCTCGCCGATGGCGAGGACCAGGCGCAGGTCTGTGCGGCCGAGGGGCATATTGCGAGGTTGCAAGCCGAGGTTGCAGATGCGTCATATTGGCTTGCAAGGGTGAAAGCTGCAAGCTGTTGGGCGTGGGGCGGTGTTGCGGTCGCTACCGCGTTCGGGGACCACCCCGTCCGCGACGCAGTCGCGTCCCGCCCCTCCTCGACGAGGAGGGAAATGCAAAAAGGAGTCGACACATGGAAAGCCTGTTCATTCCGCTCGCGCTTGCCGCAGGCGGGCTCCTGACGGTTCAAGCGGGCGCCAACGCGCAGCTCGCGAAAGCGATCGGTTCCCCATTCACGGCGACGACGTTGCAGCTGTCGGTTGCTGCGGTCGCGTTACTTGCCGTCGCGATCCTGACCGGCTCGGTCGCGGCGTTTGCCGCGCTGCCGGCCGCGCGCTGGTGGCACGTCCTCGGCGGGGTCGCCTCGGCCATCTACGTCGTGTCCACCATCTTTCTCTTTCCGCGCATCGGCGCGGTGGTGTCCGTCGGCCTATTCATCGCCGGCCAGATGCTCGCCTCGGCGGTGCTCGACAGCTTCGGCTTACTCGGCGTCGCAGCGATCGGCCTGGATGCCGGCGGGGCGGCCGGCACGCTCATCGTACTGCTCGGCGCGGTACTGATCATGTTCGGGCAGAAGGGAGCGGCGGCCGAGCTCGGCTGGTCCAAGCTCGGCTGGATCGCGCTGGCGCTCATCGCCGGCGCCGTGCTGCCGATCCAGGGTGCAGTGAACGCGCTCCTGCACGCGGACCTCGGCGGCGCCGCGTTCGCGGTCGGCACGGTATCGTTCGTGGTTGCGACCGCCGCGATGGCCGCCGTCATATGGGCCGGGTCCGGCTGGTTGAGGATTCCGTCACCGTGCATCGAATGCGTGGCCGGCATGCCATGGTGGGGCTGGCTGGGCGGGTTTGCTGGCGCCATCTACGTGACGACGATGTTCACCGCGATTCCGGCGATCGGCGCCGGCGCGGCAGCGGGGCTCACCGTGGCGGGTCAGCAGGTCGCTTCGGTCTTCGTCGATAAGCACGGCTGGTTCCGGCTTCCGCAGCGTCCCGTCTCCGGCATGCGGCTCGCGGGCGTGGTTCTGCTGCTCGCCGGCGTGGCGCTGATCAAGCGGGGATGACCGACTCAGGAATGCCTGGATTCCCGCTTGCGCGGGAATGACGAATCCTCGGCCGCCGGCTGAGTCTCGCCGCCCTGCCGATAGCTCCACCACAACAGCGCGAACCCGGCCAGGATCATCGGCAGGCTCAGCCACTGGCCCATGGTCCAGCCGAAGGCGAGAAAGCCGAGGAAACTGTCGGGCTCGCGCGTGAATTCGACGACGAAGCGCGCGAAGCCGTAGCCGATGAGGAAGAGCGCCGAGATGGCGCCGAGCGGGCGCGGCCGCTTCGAGAACCACCACAGCAGGACGAAGAGCGCAACGCCTTCCAGCGCGAGCTCGTAGAGCTGCGAGGGATGGCGCGGCACGTTGTCGACGTTGGGGAAGATCATCGCCCCCGCTACGTCGGTCGGCCGCCCCCACAGCTCGGCGTTGATGAAGTTGCCGAGTCGGCCCGCGGCGATACCCGGCGGCACCAGGGGCGCGATGAAATCCATGATGCCGAGCCAGCGCGTCTTCTTCTTGCGCGCGAACAGGAGCATCGCGACCAGCACGCCGAGGAAGCCGCCGTGGAACGACATGCCGCCCTGCCAGATGTAGAAGATCTCCAGCGGGTGGGCTGCGTAGTAGTCGAGCTTGTAGAAGAGCACATAGCCCAGCCGACCGCCGATGATCACACCGAGCACCCCGTAGAAGAGCGCATCGTCCAGGTCTTGCGGCACCCAGCCGCGCCACGGATCGCGCTTGGCACGCATGCGTCCGAGCACGATCACGGCCAGGAAGGCGACGAGGTACATCAGCCCGTACCAGCGCACGGCCAGCGGGCCGAGCGAGAAAGCGATGGGATCGAACTGCGGGTGGACGAGCATTTCGGGTGCGCCGAGCGTTCGCTAGAATATCGAGTTTAAGCCAACCCGAAGGAACGGCCATGGCAGAGAACTGGCGCAGCCATCTCATCACCGCAGGCAATGCGCGCCTGCCCAACCGCGCCATGCTGCGCGCAGTGGGCTTCAAGGACGGGGATTTCGACAAGCCCATCGTCGGCGTCGCCAACGGCCACTCCACCATGAACCCGTGCAACGCGGGCATCCAGCCGCTGGTCGATCGCGCCATGGCGGCGCTGGAAGCAGCCGGCGCGAAACCGCAGGTGTTCGGCGTGCCGACGGTCACCGACGGCATCGGCATGGGCACCGAGGGGATGAAGTATTCGCTGGTGTCGCGCGAGGTCATCGCCGATGCGATCGAAACCTCGGTCAACGGCCAGATGATGGATGGCGTGCTGGTGTGCGGGGGCTGCGACAAGAACATGCCGGGCGGGATGATCGCGCTGGCGCGCATGAACGTGCCGGGCATCTACGTTTACGGCGGCACCATCAAGCCGGGCAAGTGGAAGGGGCAGGATCTCACCGTCGTGTCGGCGTTCGAAGCGGTCGGCGCGGTCGCCGCGGGCACGATGGGGAAGGAAGATGCCGACGGCATCGAGCGTAACGCCTGCCCGACGGTGGGTGCATGCGGCGGCATGTTTACCGCGAACACGATGTCGTCGTCGTTCGAGGCGCTCGGCATGAGTCTTCTCGGCTCGTCGCAGATGGCCTCGCCCGATGCCGAGAAGGCGGACTCCTCCGCAGATTCGGCCAAGGTTCTCGTGAACGCGATCCGCAAGCAGCTGCGCCCGCGCGACATCATCACCCGCAAATCGATCGAGAACACGATCTCGCTCATCATGGCGACCGGCGGCTCGACCAACGCGGTGCTGCACTACCTCGCCATCGCGCATGCCGCAGGCGTGGAATGGAGCATGGACGACTTCGAGCGCATCCGCGTCAAGGTCCCGGTGCTGTGCGATCTCAAACCCTCCGGGCGCTATGTCGCCACCGACTTCCATCGCGCCGGCGGCGTGCCGCAGGTCCTGAAGATGCTGCTCGCGCACGGCCTGCTGCATGGCGAGTGCATGACGATCACCGGCAGGACGATGGCCGAAGAGCTTGCCAAGGTGCCGGAGAAGCCGCGCGCCGACCAGGAGGTGATCCGGCCGTGGGACAAGCCCCTGTACGCGCAGGGCCACCTCGCGATCCTGCGCGGCAATCTCGCGCCGGACGGGTGCGTGGCGAAGATCACGGGACTCAAGAGCCCACGCATCAGCGGCCCCGCGCGCGTGTTCGATTCCGAGAACGCGTGCATGGAAGCGATCATGGCGCGCAAGATCGAGGCGGGCGACGTAATCGTGATCCGCTACGAGGGGCCGAAGGGCGGACCGGGGATGCAGGAGATGCTGGCGCCGACCTCGGCACTGATCGGTCAGGGATTGGGCGAGTCGGTGGGCTTGATCACCGACGGGCGCTTCTCCGGCGGCACCTGGGGCATGGTGGTCGGGCACGTCGCGCCGGAAGCGTATGAGGGCGGACCCATCGCGCTGGTGCAGGAGGGCGATTCGATCACGATCGACGCGTACGAGCTAAAAATCCAGCTCAACGTGAGCGATCCTGAGCTGGCGGCGCGGCGGAAGAGCTGGAAGCAGCCCGAACCGCGCTATACGCGCGGATTGCTGGCGAAGTACGTGAAGCTCGTGTCGTCGGCGGCTCAGGGCGCGGTAACGGACTGAAGACCTCCCCTCCTGCGACGCTCATGCGGAGGGGTTGTTTTCATTCCCCTCCTGTGAAGCTCATCAGCGGAGGGGTTGTTTTTCACTCCCCTCCTGTGAAGGAGGGGCTGGACGCGACCGCAGGTCGCGGACGGGGTGGTTTGGTTAACCGCAGGATTCCCGCTTCGGAACCGAGAACCACACCACCCCGTCACTTCGTGACACCCCTCCTCGTGAGAGGAGGGGAAACACACAACCCCGGGGCTTCGCCGCCACCCTCCTCGTGAGAGGAGGGGAAGCACACAACCCCGGGGGCTTCGCGCCACCCTCCTCGTGAGGGGAGGGGAAGCACACCACCGGCGCCCGCTCTACGGCCTCAGCGCAGCAAGGGCAGCGCGTCGGACAGAATGAATAGCCCGAGCGGGATCAGCACCACTGGCAGCAGGACATCGCCATAGCGGCGGATGTAGCGGCCGATCAGCGGATTGTTCACGACCAGATAGCCGAGCGCGCAAAACACGATCGTCATGACGGCGAATACGACGACATAGATCGGGATCGCAGAAGGCGTCGCAGCGAACAGCGGAATGTAGACGCCGAGATTGTCGCCGTCGTTCGCGAGGCTCACGCCCGCGACGGCAAGCATCTGGGCTGCGAAGCCGCTGCGGGAAGCGTTCTCCACTTTGGCAGCGGCCTCGTTTTCCTCGCTCTCGCCGTCGCTTCCCTCGCGAAACAGGGCCAGCAACAGGCGCATCCCCAGAATCAGCGGCACCAAGCCCAGGAGCGCAATCCACTCTTCCGGCACTGCAAGGGCGAGCAGCGCCGCCGCACCGCTCGCAAGCACCAGCACTGCGAGAGCGATGAAGCGGCCGGCAACGACCGCGCCGGCCCGCACGCGTGGATCGGCGAAGAACACGGCCAGGATGAGCAGGTCGTCGAGGTTGGTCGACGCGTAGACGAGCGCGGCGATGCCGATCAGCGATGCGATGGATTCGGGCATTGTTGTGCGTTTGCCGTTCGGAGACGGCTCGCGCATTCTATCGAGCGTTCCCTATTTCATGTCACGCTCGTCCCTCCCTTGCAGGGCGCGTATCGGCATGCAGCCGATGCTGTTCGGCCGGCGCGGACCATGGTTCGCGAAACCCCGGCCTCACCCCCCAACGCCTCTCCCCGGGAGAGAGAGGAGCGTCGCGTTTGTATTGGACTGTCGTCCAATGCAAAGCGATCAATAGTGAGTTGGCGGGCCACGTGGGCGGTAGAAGGTCTAGAACTGAGCGTAGTACGTACCGCCGATGCGAATCCGCATCCAGTCAGTTACCTTGGAATGCATGCGCCAGCCGCTCAACAATCGCTTCGCGCTCAAGGCGCGCAGACGTGAGCTGCGCCGCTCGTTGACCGTCGCCGAAGCGCGGCTGTGGTCATGTTTGCAGCGTGACCGGCTCGGCTGGAAATTCCGCCGGCAACACAGCATCGGGCCATTCATCGTGGACTTCTATTGTCCGAGTGGTCGGCTCGCAATCGAGCTGGACGGCACTGCGCACGACAGCGAGTCGGCATCGTATTACGACCACAAGCGATCCGAGTATCTGCGGGAAAAGGGTGTACGTGTCATCAGGTTCGTCAACGACGATGCGATTCGAAACCTCGAGGGCGTACTGCACATGATCCGCGCGGAGCTCTCGGCTGTCGAACGCGACCGCGCCTCGAATGGAGACGAAAACCACACCACCCCGCCCGCAAACGAGGCGGCAGCGCCGAAAGCTCACAACCACACCACCCCGCCCGCATGCGCGGGCACCCCTCCTCATGAGAGGAGGGGAAGCTTAGGCGCCTCCCCTCCTGTCAAGGAGCACAGCAGAGCTGACAACCGCACCTCCCGCAAAGGAAGCGCGCAGCGCTGACAACCACACCACCCCGCCCGCATGCGCGGGCACCCCTCCTCATGAGAGGAGGGGAAGCTTAGGCGCCTCCCCTCCTGTCAAGGAGCACAGCAGAGCTGACAACCGCACCTCCCGCAAAGGAAGCGCGCAGCGCTGACAACCACACCACCCCGCCCGCATGCGCGGGCACCCCTCCTCATGAGAGGAGGGGAAGCTTAGGCGCCTCCCCTCCTGTCAAGGAGCACAGCAGAGCTGACAACCGCACCTCCCCTCCTGTCAAGGAGGGGCTCGACGCGCTCTGCGCGGAGGGGGTGGTATGGGAACCCGAGCAAACTACTTGGCGCCAACCTCTGTACTTGGCGCACCCTCTGGCCGATCCCCGGGCGCGCACGGTGCGGCCCCTATAGACTTCACCTTTCCCGCGACAGCCGAGGCACGCCATGCCGAACCGACTCGCAGGCGAAACCAGCCCATACCTGCAGCAACACGCGGACAATCCGGTCGACTGGTATCCGTGGGGCGAGGAGGCGCTCGCGCGGGCGCGCACCGAAGACAAGCCGATCCTGCTCTCGATCGGTTACTCGGCGTGCCACTGGTGCCACGTGATGGCGCACGAGTCGTTCGAGGACGCGGAGGTCGCAGCGCTGATGAATCGCCTCTACGTGAACATCAAGGTCGATCGCGAGGAGCGCCCCGACCTCGACCAGATCTATCAAAGTGCGCATTACCTGCTTGCGCGCCGCAGCGGCGGCTGGCCGCTCACGCTCTTCCTCACCCCCGACCAGGTTGCGTTCGCCGGCGGCACGTATTTTCCGAAGGAGCCACGCCATGGCATGCCGGGCTTCAGAGATCTGCTCGCGCGCATCGAAACAGTCTTTCGCACGCATCGCGCCGAGATCGCGCAGCAGAATGCCTCGCTCGTGCAGGCGCTCGCAAGTGCGGTGCCGCAGCCTGCAGCGGGCGCCAAGGCCGCGCTCGACGCCGGTCCGATCGAAGCGGCCGTAGGCGAGCTTTCGCGCTTGTTCGATCCGCGCGACGGTGGCCTGGGGCAGGCGCCCAAGTTTCCGCATCCGTACGAGCTCGACTTTCTGCTGCGCCGGCACGCCGCCGGCAACGACACGCTGGAGATGGTCACGACGACCCTCACGCAGATGGCGCAAGGCGGCATTTTCGACCAGATCGGCGGTGGCTTCTGCCGCTACTCGGTCGATGCTCAATGGACCATCCCGCATTTCGAAAAGATGCTCTACGACAACGGGCCGCTGCTCGCGCTCTACGCCGACGCCTGGCGCGCGACCGGCGAACCGCTGTTTGCGCGCGTGGCGGAGCAGACCGCCGGCTGGGTCATGCGCGAGATGCAGTCGCCCGCGGGCGGCTACTTCTCGAGCCTCGATGCGGACTCCGAGCACGAAGAAGGCAAGTACTACGTCTGGACGGCCGCTGAAGTGCGCGCCTGCCTGAGCGATGCGCAATGGTCGGTGGTCGAGCCGCACTACGGGCTCGACCGGCCACCCAATTTCGAGCATCGCCATTGGCACCTGCGGGTCTCGAAGCCGCTTGCCTATGTCGCGCAGCAGACGCGCCGCACGCTCGACGAATGCCAGGCGCTGCTCGATGCAGCGCGCGCGAAGCTCTTCGCCCGGCGCGAGGAGCGCGTGCGGCCGGGGCGCGACGAGAAGATCCTGACGAGTTGGAATGCGCTCATGGTGCGTGGCATGGCGCGCGCCGGGCTCGAATTCGGGCGCGCCGACTGGATCGCCTCGGCGCAAGGCTCGGTGGATTTCATTCGCACGACCCTGTGGCGCGATGGGCGCCTGCACGCCACGCATCGCGACGGCAAGACCCATCTCAACGCCTACCTCGACGACTACGCGTTCCTGCTCGATGCGCTGATCCTGCTTATGCAGGCCCAGTTTCGCGGTGAAGACCTCGACTTCGCACAGGCCCTCGCGGACGCCATGCTGGAACGCTTCGAGGACACGGACGCCGGCGGCTTCTTCTTCACCAGCCACGATCACGAACAACTCATCCAGCGCACCAAGCCCGGACACGACAATGCAACGCCGGCGGGCAACGGCGTGGCGGCCGTTGGCTTGCAACGACTCGGGCACCTCCTCGGGGAGACGCGCTATCTCGACTCGGCCGCCCGTACGTTGCAACTCTTGTGGCCGCAGCTGCAGGCGCATCCGAGCGCGGCTGCCACCATGCTGGTCGCGCTGGAAGAATATCGGGGCTCACCGACCAGCGTCGTGCTGCGGGGCCCTGCGGGCGCGATGTCTCCCTGGCAGGCGTCGTTGCGGCGGCGTTACTGGCCGCACGTCATCGCGCTTTCGATACCGAACGGCGCCGGCACGCTGCCGCGCACGCTTTCGCATCCGGATTCGGAACAGGTCAACGCCTGGATTTGCCGCGGCGTTAATTGCCTGCCGCCGCTGGACGATCCTGCGCGGCTGCACCAGATGCTGGAGCGCGACGCGACGCGCTAAAATTGGCACCGCATTCCGCTTGACCGAATACACAATAGGGAGCATCCATGAAGCAAGCGTTCATTGCGCTCGCCGCCGCGGCCGGCATACTCGGCACGGGCGTTGCGCAGGCTGCCGACGCGAAGGCCGCCGCAGAGTTGATGAAGAAGCATGTTTGTACCACGTGCCACGAGATCGACAAGAAGAAGGTGGGCCCGGCATACAAGGACGTCGCGGCGAAGTATCGCGGGCAGAAGGACATCGCACCGAAGCTGGTGGAGAAGGTGAGGAAGGGCGGCATAGGCGCGTGGGGCCAGGTGGTGCCGATGCCGCCGAATCCCAACGTCAGCGAAGCCGACGCAAAGGCGTTGGTCGATTGGATTCTTTCGCTGAAGTAAGCCTGGTAAGGAGGCGCTGGGCGCGCGAATACGTGGACGCGGTGGTCACAACGCAGCCCAAAGCGCTCTCGATCGTGGACGCAGCATGCAAGATCCTCAACCAGGGGCCAAGCGCCAGCTCGATTCGTTGCTGCGCCGGCCGGATCGGCTGCGCACGCGCACCGACTTGCGTTGACGGCGATGTGAGGCGCTTTGCATAATCCGGCGTCGCATCACAACGCTACGCAGAGGCCATCATGACTTCACGCCGGCAGCTCGCATCGACCATCTTCGCATTCGCCATCGCCGCCGCACTCGGGGCCTGCGGCCGGGACGAACCGCAAACCGAGGCGAAAGGCGATGCCCCGGCGGCGGCGCCGGCGCCCAAGGAAATTACGGTTCGCATCGGACACGCGGCGCCGCTCACTGGCGGCATCGCGCACCTGGGCAAGGACAACGAGAACGGCGCGCGGCTCGCGATCGACCAGGCCAACGCCAAAGGCATCACCATCGGCGGCGCGAAGGTGAAGTTCGAGCTGCTCGCGGAAGACGACGAAGAGAAGCCCGATCGCGGGCCGATCGTCGCGCAGAAGTTCGCCGATGCGAAGGTGGCGGGCGTGGTCGGTCACCTGAATTCGGGCGTCACGATTCCGGCCTCCGCGGTCTACCACCAGGCCGCCATTCCCATGGTGAGCGGATCGGCGACCAATCCGAGGCTCACCGAGCAAGGCTTCAAGGAGATCTTCCGCATCGTCGGCCGCGACGATCAGCAGGGCCCGGCGATCGCGAGCTATCTCATGTCGCAGTTCAAGCTCAAGACGGTGGCGGTGATCGACGATGCGACCGCGTATGGCGAGGGCCTGGCCAACGAAGTCGAAAAGACGCTGAAGGCGGCGGGCGTCGAGGTTCTTCCTCGCGAGCGCGGCAACAAGGACACGCGCGACTGGAAGGCGATTCTCACCAAGCTGCGCGCCCGCACTCCCGACGCCGTGTTCTACGGCGGCATGGATGCCACCGGCGGCGCGCTGCTCAAGCAAGGCCGCGAGCTGGGCATCAAGGCGGTGTTCGCGTTCGGCGACGGCGGCTGCACCGACAAGATGGCCGAGCTTGCTGGCGAGAAGAACGCGGAGGGCATGATCTGCTCGCAGGCCGGCATTCCGGTGCAGGCCGCCTCGAAGGCGTTCCTGGATGCGTACAAGAAGAAGTTCAATATGGATCCGATCCTGTACGCGCCGTTCACTTACGATGCGACCAACCTCCTGATCGCCGCCATGCAGAAGGCCGATTCGGCCGATCCCGCGAAATACCTGCCGGCGCTCGCGAGCATCGAGCACAAGGGCGCGAGCGGCACGATTCGGTTCGACGAGAAGGGCGATCGCAAGGACGCCGAGATCACGATCTTCACGATGAAGGGCGCCAAGATCGAGCCGGTCGCGATCGTGAAGGGCGGAAAGCCGATCGAGTTCGATGCGTTCATGAAGGCGCAGGCCGAGGCCGAAGCGAAAGCGGCTTCCGCCCCTGCCAGCCCCGCGGGCGCGCCCGCACCGGCGGCGACCGACAATGCGCCCGAGCCCGCCAAGGACGCGGTCGCCAAGTAGGCGCCGGTCCGCGATGCGCACCGGCACGAAAGGGCACCTTCGCGGTGCCCTTTTGCGTTTTGCGCGCGCGCACTCGCCATCACGAAGTATTTCGCAAGGCCGGTCGTTGCCGAGGCGTTATCGGTTCGGCTGCGATCTGCAGACCACCCCGTCCGCGACTCTGTCGCGTCCCGCCCCTCCTTGTCAGGAGGGGAATGAAAGACATCCGCTCCTCTCACGAGGAGCGGTGCCCGCGCCAGCGAGCGGGGTGGTGTGGTATCTCGCGAATGCGGGCGGGGTGGTGTGGTTTCCTTCCAGGTATCGCGCGTGGAAACCTTCATCCAGCAACTGATCAACGGGCTCACGCTGGGCACCGTCTACGCCATGGTGGCGCTCGGCTACACCATGGTCTACGGCATCATCCAGCTCATCAACTTCGCCCATGGTGAAGTGGTGATGATCGGCGCCATGGTGTCGTTCTCGGTGATCGGTGCGCTGGCCGGAGCCGAGACCGGCCTGCCTGCATGGTCGATCGTATTCGCCGGTGCGGCCGCCGCCATTCCGGTCTGCATGGCGGTCTCGTACACGATGGAGCGCGTGGCGTATCGCCCCTTGCGCGGCGCGCCGCGGCTCGCGCCCCTCATCACCGCGATCGGCATCTCGATCATCCTGCAGCAGATCGGGCTCATGATCTGGAGCCGCAATCCGCTCGCGTTCCCACAGATCCTCGACAACCGCGTGTTCCACTTCGCCGGCGCCACGGTCACGTCGGTGCAGCTCGCGATCTGGATCGTCGCCACGCTCATGATGGGCGCGCTGACGCTGATGGTGTACCGCACGCGCCTCGGCATCGCGATGCGGGCGACCTCGCAGAATCCGCAGATCGCGGGTCTGATGGGTATCGACATCGATCGCATCATCGCGGCCACCTTCGTCATCGGCGCAACGCTTGCCGCCATCGCCGGCGTCATGGTCGGCACCTATTACGGCATCGCGCATTACACGATGGGCTCGCTGCTGGGGCTCAAGGCGTTCTGCGCGGCGGTGCTCGGCGGCATCGGCAACATCCCGGGCGCGATGCTGGGCGGGATCCTGCTCGGCCTGGTCGAGGCGCTTGGCGCAGGCTACATCGGGGATTTCACCAACAACTGGTTCGGCAGCAACTACCAGGACGTGTTCGCCTTCATCGTGCTGATCCTGGTGCTGGTGTTTCGTCCTTCCGGCTTGCTCGGCGAGCGCGTCGGGGACAGGGTTTGATCGCATGCGTACAGTAACTGCGAGCCATCACCTCCGCGAAAACGGGTGTCCAGAGTCGATTCTTCTGGATTCCCGCCTGCGCGGGAATGACCAGCTCCGTCATTCCCGTGAAAACGGGAATCCAGGATTCTTGCCGATTGGCCTGGCTCGCCTACGCGGGAATGACGCTGCGCTTAGGTGCTTCACGAATGGCTGAGGCTCACCGCCGCTCCCCGGCCACGTGGCCCGGCATCGCGCTGATCGTCATCGCGCTCGCAGCGTTGCCGTTCGTGCTGGCTTCGGTCGGCACCACCTGGGTGCGCGTCACCAACCTGGCGATCCTGTTCATCCTGCTCTCGCTGGGTCTCAACATCGTGGTCGGGTTCGCCGGTCTGCTCGATCTCGGCTACATCGCGTTCTACGCCGTCGGCGCTTACGTTTATGCGCTCCTCGCCTCGCCGCAATTCGACATCCACTGGCCGTTCTGGGCCATCGTCCCGCTGGGCGCGCTGGTGGCCTGCATCTTCGGCGTGCTGCTCGGCGCGCCGACGCTGAAACTGCGCGGCGACTATCTCGCCATCGTTACGCTCGGTTTCGGCGAGATCGTCCGCATCTTTCTCAACAATCTGTCGCAGCCGGTCAACATCACCAACGGCCCGCAAGGCATCTCGCGCATCGATCCGATCCGCATCGGCAACTTGAATCTTGGCTCGACCGACACGATCGGCGGGCTGACCTTCAGCGGTCCGATCAAGTACTACTACCTGCTGATCGTCGTGCTGATGCTGGTGCTGGTGGTCAACGTGCGCCTCCAGCACTCGCGCATCGGGCGCGCATGGGAAGCGATTCGCGAGGACGAAACCGCGGCGCGCGCCATGGGCATCGACACCATGCGCATGAAGCTCCTCGCCTTCGCCATGGGCGCCTCGTTCGGCGGCATCGCCGGCAGCATCTTCTCCGCCATGCAGGGCTTCATCAGCCCGGAGAGTTTCGTCCTGGTCGAATCGATCATGGTGCTTTCCATGGTGGTGCTGGGCGGGATGGGGAACATCTGGGGCGTCGTCGTCGGCGCGCTGCTGCTCTCGTTCGTGCCGGAGCTTCTGCGCCATACCGTGGGGCCCGTGCAGCAGGCGCTCTTCGGCCGCTCGATCGTCGAGCCCGAGGTGGTGCGCATGCTGCTGTTCGGGCTGGCGCTGGTGGTCATGATGATGTACCGGCCCGCGGGACTCTTTCCCTCGGCGGTGCGCCGGCGCGAGCTCGCCCGCCGCACGGAGCAACAATGAACGCGCCGCTGCTGCAGGTGGAGCACGTCGGCAAGCATTTCGGCGGCGTGCAGGCGCTGACCGACGTGAGCTTCGCCATCGACGCCGGCGAGATCTACGGGCTGATCGGACCCAACGGCGCCGGCAAGACGACGCTTTTCAACCTCATCACGGGCTTCATCGCCCCCGATAGCGGCCGCATGACGCTCGAAGGCCGCCCGCTCACTGGGCTCAAGCCCAATGCCATCGCAGCGCTCGGCATCGCACGCACGTTCCAGAACATTCGCCTGTTCGCCAATCTGTCCGCGCTGGAGAACGTGATGATCGGGCGCCATGCGCGCACACGCGCGGGTGTGGCGGCGGCGATCTTTCGCACTCGCTCGCAACGCGCCGAAGAAGTGGCGATCGAAGCACGCGCGGCTCAGCTGCTCGAGTATGTCGGCATCGCCGCGCGCGCGAACGTGCTCGCACGCAATCTTTCCTACGGGGACCAGCGCCGCCTGGAGATCGCCCGTGCTCTCGCGACCGAGCCGCGGCTGCTCGCGCTGGACGAGCCGGCTGCCGGCATGAATGCGACCGAAACGCAGGCGCTGGCGAAACTTCTCGAGCGCATCCGAGCCGACGCCGTGACGCTATTCCTGATCGAGCACGACATGCGCCTGGTGATGGGATTGTGCGACCGCGTGCTGGTGCTCGATTTCGGCCGCCGCATCGCCGAGGGACCGCCGCGCCAGGTCCAGCACGATCCCGCGGTCGTAGCCGCCTACCTCGGCGCTCCGGTGGCATGAGCTTCCCGGGCGAGGGGCGGCGACATGAGCTTCCCGGGCGAGGGGGGTCGTTGCGAGCTTCCCGGGCGAGGGGCCCCGCTTGCGGGGATCGACCGCAAAGCGAGCAACGCCGGCCACCGACGGCCTGGCGATTGATCTGCCGCTACGGTTCGGAGGTCGCCCCACGCAGTGGGGATCGACCGCAAAGCGAATGGCGCCGGGCACCGACGGCTTGGCGGTTCATTTACATCGACCGGTTCGGAGGTGCTTGCTTGCGGGGATGGACCGCAAAGCGAACTGCCGCCAAGTC
Source organism: Betaproteobacteria bacterium (assembly GCA_009377585.1). NCBI lineage: Bacteria > Pseudomonadati > Pseudomonadota > Betaproteobacteria > Betaproteobacteria bacterium. The sequence continues at coordinate 20,141 of WHTS01000049.1, read as the reverse complement.
GCTAGAGGCTTGGCCTTCGCAACTCGTTGACCGTTCGGAGGCGACCGCATGAGCGAGGCGCGGCCGCTGCTGGAGGTACGCGGCCTGCGCGTGGCCTATGGCGGCATCCAGGCCGTCAAGGGCATCGACCTCACGATCGGCGCAGGCGAGATGGTATGCCTCATCGGTGCCAACGGCGCCGGCAAGACTTCGACCCTGAAGGCGATCGCGGGACTGCTGCCGGTCGCGCGCGAATCGGTGCTGCTGGACGGCGGGCCGGTCGGGGGCATGCGTGCGTTCGAGCTGGTGCGACGGGGTTTGGCCCTGGTGCCCGAAGGCCGCGGCGTATTTCCCCAGTTGAGTGTGGACGAGAACCTCGCCATGGGCGCTTACGTGCGCATCGACAGGAAAGCGGTCGCGGCCGATCTGGCGCAGGTGTTCGAGCGTTTCCCGCGCCTGCGCGAGCGCCGCGGCCAGAGCGCCGGCACGCTCTCCGGCGGCGAACAGCAGATGCTTGCGATCGCACGCGCGCTCATGAGCCGGCCGCGGCTGCTGCTGCTCGATGAGCCCAGCATGGGACTCGCCCCGCTCGTGGTCGCGCGCATCTTCGAGATCGTGGCCGAGATCGCGCGCCAGGGCGTCACCATCCTGGTGGTCGAGCAGAATGCGCGTCTTGCCCTGCAGGCGTGCGATTCGGGCTATGTGCTCGAAAGCGGCGCCGTCACTTTGCATGACACCGCCCCCGCGCTTCTCGGCAACGATGCGGTTCGCCGCGCCTACCTGGGAGAGACGCCATGATGCATGCATCCCGACTTGCGCCCTGGAACCTGGCGTCTCTTCCCTCCCTTGCAGGGCGCGCATCGGCATGCAGGCCGATGCCGTTCGCCCGGCGCGGACCATGGTCCGCGAATTCCCGGCCAAACCCCCCAACCCCTCTCCCAAAGGGAGAGGGGGGCGTCGCGTGCCCGCTGCGGCGGGCAGGGTCCTGGGGATGACGGGGTCGCTATCTGGGGCGAGACGCCTCTGCTATGCTAAGCGCGTCCATTGACGTATCCCCTCCTCCGCGAGGAGGGGGTGCGCCATGCCGGCCCGAATGGAATCATGACAACGCAAAGCCCGCTCGCCGGCGGGTCCGATACGCTCGCCACGCCGCACCCGGGCAGGCGGGGAGGGACGGAAGATTCCGGGCGAAAGCGCGCATCGCAGCCGGGGCCGATCGGGGGAGGAACGTTGAATTCCGCAAAAATGGCGGCGATCACAGTACTGGCCGTGGTGCTGGTCGCGGGGCTCGCCTTTCTCTACTACAAGACCGACATCGGCGAGTTTCGCCGCCAGGTGCAGATCGCCTCGCACCTGCGCGAGCTCAAGGACATCGACACGCGCTGGGAATCGGAGCTCCTGCGCCTGCAAAACGACTCGGCCAGCACACCATTGGCGGCCGCACACGCCGCCGAGCGTCTTCGCCGCGCACTGCAGGGGATCGAAGACGAATCCTCGGTGAGCCGGATGGTGTCCTACAGCTTCCCCGAGCTCAAGCGCGCGTTCAACGACAAGGCCGCGTTGATGGAGAAGTACCGCATCACGGCCGCCGAGGCGCGCCAGCGGCTCGACACTGCGCTGGTCACGGCACCCGACATCAACAAGTCGCTGCGCCAGGCGCTGCTTTCCAATCCGCGCCAGCGTGATCGCATCACCGCGTTCGAGCAAAGCCTCGGCGCGGTGCAGGCCGAAGTCCTGCGCTTCAATCTCGCTCCCGACGCCACCCAGATCGGCCGCCTGGAGGCCAGGCTCGCGGCACTGCGCCAGGCGGAATTGCCCGCCAGCCCCACGCTCGGCCCCTTGCTGGAGAAGTTTCTGGCGACCGTCGACCAGTTCTACAAGGCGAAGCTCGCGGAGCAGGAGCTGTACAACCGGCTCCAGTACATCACGGCCGGCCCGCGGCTCGATACGCTCACCAGCGCCTTCCATCGCGAGCTCGAGGCTTCGGTGCAGGAAAAGGAGCTCTTCCGCACCGCGCTCATCACCTATGCGGGCGTGCTGTTGATTCTGCTCTCGCACATCGGCGCGCAGCTGCGCCAAAGCTACCTCGACATCGCCGCGGCCAACGCCGCACTGAAGGAAGCGAACGAAGGCCTGGAACGCCGCGTCGCCGAGCGCACGCAGGAGCTCTCGCAAGCGCTGAAGAGCCTGGAAGAATCGCAGTCGATGCTGGTGCAGTCGGAGAAGATGTCCTCGCTCGGACAGATGGTCGCGGGCGTCGCGCACGAGATCAACACCCCGCTCGCCTACGTCAAGAACAGCCTCGAGACCGTCGAGGGGCAAATCTCGGGCATGTCGGAGGCGCTGACCGAGACCGAGAAGCTGCTGCGCATGCTCAGGGAAGGCGCGGACGAGCAGACCTTCGGCCGGCAGTTCGCCCTGGTTAATTCGGCGATCACCCGCCTCAAGGGCCACGGCGCACCGGAGGATGTCGCCAAGCTGGTGCAGGACGGCCAGTACGGCATCACTCAAATCGCCGAAATAGTGGGCAATTTACGCAACTTTTCTCGCCTCGATCGCAAGAAGGTCGACCGCTACAATGTCGCCGACGGCCTGGAGAGCACGCTCTCGATCGCCAAGCACATGCTGAAATCGATCGACGTGAAGAAGCAGTACAACCCCGTGCCGGCCATCACCTGCTCGCCGTCGCAATTGAACCAGGTGTTTCTCAATCTCATCACCAATGCAGCGCAAGCGACCGAGGGCCGCGCCGACGGCGAGATCCGCCTCACCACGCGCGCGCCCGACCCCGGCCACGTCGAGATCGAGGTCGCCGACAACGGCAAGGGCATACCGGCCGACGCGCTGCCGAAGATCTTCGACCCCTTCTTCACCACCAAGGAGGTGGGCAAGGGAACGGGCCTCGGCCTTTCGATCGCGTACAAGATCGTGGAAGCGCACGGCGGTCGCATCTCGGTCGATTCCAAGGCCGGCGCCGGCACCCGCTTCATCGTGCGCCTGCCGGTGCACCCACCCGACGACACCGTCGCCGTCGTCTAGGTCCAGGCGCGCGCCATGACCCTACCGGAAAAGATCGGCAAATACACGATCGAGCGCATCATCGGCCGCGGCGGCATGAGCGTGGTCTACCAGGGGCGCGATCCGGAAATCCAGCGTGCGGTCGCGCTCAAGGTGATCGAGAAGGCGCTGCTCGACGACAACGAGCGCGACATCGTGCTCACGCGCTTCAAGTACGAAGCGCAGGCCGCGGGCGGGTTGTTCCATCCGCGCATCGTCACGATCTTCGAATACGGCGAGGACGACAAGAGCGCCTTCATCGCCATGGAGCTGGTGCGCGGCGACAGCGTGCACGAGCTGCTCCTGCGCGAGCCGCAGCCTTCGCTGGAGAAGATACGCGAGGTGATCCTGCCGCTGCTCGACGCGCTCGAATACTCGCACGCTCAGGGCGTCACGCACCGGGACATCAAGCCCTCCAACATCCTCATCGGCTCGGGCGGCGAGATCAAGGTGAGCGATTTCGGCATCGCCCGCATCGAATCGTCCGCGCTCACGCAATACGGCCTGGTGGTAGGTACCCCCTTCTACATGTCGCCCGAGCAGTGCATGGGCGAAGATACCGACGCGCGCACCGACATCTTCTCGGCCGGCGTCATCGGCTACGAGCTGCTCACGGGCCGGCGGCCGTTCCCCGGCAAGGGCAGCAATGCGAGCGTGATGCGCGAAGTGCTCGATGCGACGGCGCGCAATCCGTCCGAGTTCAACCTGCACCTGAGCGGGCAGATGGACTACGTGGTGCAGAAGGCGTTGGCCAAGAAGGTCGAGGACCGCTACCAGAACGCGCGCGAATTCGCCGACGACTTCCGGCTCGCGGTCGAGGACTGCCTGCGCGGTGCGGCCACGCGCCAATCGGCGCCGACCACGGTGGAATCGCCGCAGCCCGCGATCGCCGCCGACATGCTGAAAATGGCGCGCAACATCCGGCTTCCCAGCGGAGACTCGCTCGACTTCAGCGAAGCGGCATCGGCCGCCTCCGCAGGCGAGCCCGCACAGGCGGCGGATGCACCCAAGGCGCGCGTGCTGTTCGTCGATGACGAGGAGCGCATTCTCAACGCGCTCAAGTCGATCTTCCGCAATACCTACCACGTCTTTACCGCCACCAGCGGCGACCAGGCGTTCGAGTTCCTCAAACGCTTTCGCGTGCACCTGATCGTGAGCGACCAGCGCATGCCGGGCATGCCGGGGGTGGAGCTGCTGCGCCGGGCGAAGGAGCTTTCGCCCACCACCGTGCGCATTCTCCTCACCGGGTATTCCGATCTCGCCTCGATCGTGGGCTCGATCAACGAGGGCGAGGTCTACCGCTTCATCAACAAGCCGTGGAACAACCAGGACATCCAGGCGGTCCTGGCCGAGGCGGTTGCAATCGGCATCGAGCTCGCCGATACCACGGTGAGCGCGGGTTCGCCGCCGGAAAAGATGGACGAGGCGATCCTCGTGGTCGACCCGGGATCGAGCTACCGGCGGGCGATCAACGAGCTTTTCGGCGATGCCTACCACGTGGAGCATGTGGCCTCGCTTGCCGAGGCGTTCACGATCATGCAATCGCGCGCGGTGGCGGTGATCATCGCCGATATCGGCGCGGCCCAGCCGGACGATACGGCGGCCTTCAAGCTGCTCAAGCAGGAACACCCCGAGATCCTGTCGATCGTGCTCACCGATGCGTCCGACTCGGAGCTGGTCATCGATCTCATCAACCAGGCGCAGATCTTCCGCTTCCTCAACAAGCCCGTGAACTACAAGCTGCTCAAGGGCCACACGCAGGCGGCGCTCGGGCGCTACAACGCGTTCAAGCAGGCGCCGGAGCTGGTGAAACAGCACCAGGTGAGCGGCGCGGACAAGCTGCGCGCGTCCAATCTCGGCCGCGCGCTGCTCGATCGGATCAAGCGGCTTCGCAGTTTTCTGCTGCGTTCGAACGCTGAATAACCGTCGCTCCCGAGAAATCGGGCTCCAAGCGACCGTCGCTCCCGAGAAATCGGGCTCCAAGCGACCGTCGCTCCCGAGAAATCGGGAGCCCAGGATTGGCTGCATGAATCCGCTCTACAGCGCGGCCCTGGATTCCCGCGTTCGCGGGAATGACGGCTCCTTGAGAACGAGCATGGAGCATCGGGCGGCAGCGATCGTCAAACGATGTCGGACCACAAGTCCCGCCATCGCGGGTTCGCGTGCTCGATGAGCTCCAGCTTCCACCTTCGGTTCCAACCCTTGAGTTGCTTTTCGCGGGCTATGGCGCCCAGCATGTCCTCATGGAGTTCGTAGTGGACGAGAAGATGGATTACGTACTTCTTGGTGAAGCCCTCGACCACATCGTTCTTGTGCTCCCAGACGCGCTTGCGCAAATCGCTCGTCACGCCGATATAGAGCGTTCCGTTGCGCTTGCTTGCCAGTATGTAAACCGCTGGCTGCATGCGTTTCGCCCCAAGGATTTATCCTGCATCCCGCTTTCGCGGGTTGAGAGCCAGCTGTGATGTTCGTGCCGAAATAGCATTGCATTTCGCCGGCTCGCCTGTCTGTACTCCGTTGGTTACATGTATTGCGCTCTATTGCGGCGGCCTGGATTCCCGCGTTCGCGGGAATGACGGCAGCGAACTAAACTAACCGTCGCTCCCGAGAAATCGGGAGCCCAGGATTTCGGCTGCGAAATGCTTCGCCGGTAACAGTCGTTCCCATCGCCCGTCGCTAGGCCGCCCGCTGGTTGCGATGCTTCCATTCTGGATTCCCGCGTTCGCGGGAATGACGGCATTCGGGTGGATTCCCAGCGGTTAAACCCAATCCCGCGGCGGAAGGAATTCCGTATACAGCGCTTCCTCGGGCGATCCCGGTTCCGGCTTCCAGTCGTAGCGCCAATGCACCACGGGCGGCAGCGACATGAGGATCGATTCGGTGCGCCCGCCCGACTGCAGCCCGAACAGCGTGCCGCGGTCGTAGACGAGGTTGAACTCGACGTAGCGACCGCGCCGGTAGGCCTGGAAGGCACGCTCGCGCTCGCCGTAGGTGGTGTCGCGCCGCCGCTCGACGATCGGAACGTAAGCCGGCAGGAAATGCTCGCCTACCGAGCGCGTGAGCCCAAAGCAGGTTTCGAAGTCGGGCGCGTTGAAGTCGTCGAAGAAAAGCCCGCCCACGCCGCGCGGCTCGTTGCGATGGCGCAGAAAGAAATACTCGTCGCACCAGCGCTTGAAGCGCCCGTAGTACTGCATCCCGAACGGCGCGATGGCAGCGCGGCAGGCGCCATGGAAATGCCGCGCGTCATCCTCGAACCCGTAGTAGGGGGTGAGATCCATGCCGCCCCCGAACCACCACACCGGATCGGCATCGGCCCGCGTCGCGACGAAGAAGCGCACGTTCATGTGCACCGTGGGCACATAGGGATTGCGCGGATGCAGCACAGCCGAGACGCCCATCGCTTCGAAGCCACGGCCGGCGAGCTCGGGCCGAGCCGCGGTAGCGGAAGGCGGCAAGCCGTCGCCTCGAACGTGGGAGAAGTTGACGCCGCCGCGCTCGAACAGGGCGCCGTCTTCCAGTACGCAGCTCGTGCCGCCTCCGCCCTGCGGGCGCTCCCAGGCATCGCGGCGGAACTCGCGGCCGTCGAGGCGCGAAAGCTCCGCGACGATGCCCGCCTGCAGCCCGCTCAAGAAATCGAGGACCGCGCGGGTATCCAACAGCGGCCGCGTGCGGCTAGAACGCGCCAGCGAAGGCGTCGCAGTTCTTGGCGTAGGTCCGGTTGGTCTGGGTGGGATTGCGGTTCACCAGCGGCCGCCCGTAGAGCGGGTGCGTGACCGAGCGGATCTCGTGCTCCAGCTTGGTCAGCTCGCGGCCGTCCTCCGGATCGACGATATCCACGAACCGGTACTGATACTGGTCGCTTTCCTGCGTGATGAGGCCGCGTTCGTTCAAGAATCGATGCGGTCCGGAGAAATCTACGATGTAGAGCTGGATGTGGTGCCCGTCGTAGGGCGGGAGCTTGTCGTTGCTCTCGCGGAAGAACAGTTGCTGGCCGCGCCCGACCCGCACCACAGCCACGCGCGAGCCGCGCGTCTCCTCGCAGCGCGCCGTGGCGCCGATGACCTGCGAATAGAAGCGCGCAATGCCTTCGGCCGTGCCGGGCGCCACCAGGAATTCGAGGTACGGCATACCGATCTCGAAGCCGCCGAGCTCGGGCGAGGGCGCGTGCGCCCGCAGCCGGTTGCCCCAGGGGCAGGTCACCTCGACGAAGTCCGAGCGGTCGGTGAAACGAAACTGGGTGCCGTCGAGCCGCGGCGCCACGGCCTGCAAGCGGGCGCACAAGGCCTTCAAATCCGGCAGGACGATACCGATGGTGCCGTTGAGGCGCTGGGCCTCGCCGTTCGGCGTGTGGATCTGGCTGCGACCGATGTTGATCCACATGTTGTCGAGGCCGACCATGAGATAGGGATCGCGCGTGAATCCCATGCCGACCAGGTAGAACAGCATGGCCAGGCGTTGATCGGGATTGCGCAGATTGAGGTGCTCGAGCTGAACGGCGTTGCCGGAATCTTCTTGCGAACGATCGAATTGCTGCGCCATTGCCATCCTCCTTGCTCCGCATTACGCTGGCGCACCGCCGCGGCCGCTAGCTGCCGCGCCGGTTTGCGCCTGCTGCCCTGTAACCAATATCGCGCCGCATCTGCACGCCCTCGAAGCGGATCTGTTCGGCCGCTTCGTAGGCGCGGCGCTGCGCGAGCCGCACGTTGTCGCCGAGTGCGGTGACGCACAGCACCCGCCCGCCCTGGGTGACCACGCGTTCGCCCTCCCGGGCGGTGCCGGCGTGGAACACGTGCAGGTCCGGCGCCTCGTCCGGCGGCAACCCCTCGATGATATCGCCTTTGCGCGGCGATTCGGGATAGCCCTGCGCGGCCAGCACGACGCCGAGCGCGACCCGCCGGTCCCATTGCGGCTCGACCTTGTCGAGCGTGCCGGCAAAAGCCGCCTCAAACAGGACGACCAGGTCCGATTTCAGGCGCAACAGGATGGGCTGGGTTTCCGGATCGCCCAGGCGGCAGTTGAATTCGAGCACGTTCAGCCGGTCACCGTCGATCATCAGCCCGGCATAGAGAAAGCCGGTATAAGGCGTGCCCTCGGCGATCATGCCGTTGACCACCGGGTCGATCACCTCGCGCATGATGCGGGCATGCATGCGCGGTGTTACGACCGGCGCCGGAGAATATGCGCCCATACCGCCGGTATTGGGCCCCGCGTCGCCGTCGCGCAGGCGCTTGTGATCCTGGCTGGTCGCGAGCGCCATGACGTTCTTGCCGTCGACCATGGCGATGAAGCTTGCCTCCTCGCCGCGGATGAACTCCTCGATGATGATCCGGCGCCCGGCCTCGCCCATCGCCCCGCTCACCATCATCGCATCCACCGCTGCATGCGCTTCGCCCGGGGTGGTGGCGACCACCACCCCCTTGCCGGCGGCGAGCCCATCGGCCTTCACCACCAGCGCCGTGCCGAGCTCGTCGATGTGCCGATGCGCCGCGGCCGCATCGTCGAAGCTCGCATAGGCAGCAGCTGGAATGCCGTGGCGCTGCATGAAGGTCTTGGCGAACGTCTTGGAGCTTTCGAGTTGGGCGGCTGCCTGCGAGGGGCCGAAAATGCGCTGATCGGCCGCACGAAACGCATCGACGATGCCGGCCGCAAGCGGCGCCTCCGGTCCGACCACGGTAAAGGCGATCTTCTCATTACGTGCGAAGTCGAGCAGCTCCGGGATGTCGGTGATCTCGACGTTGCTGCAGCCGGGCTCGGCCGCCGTGCCGGCATTGCCCGGCGCGACGAAGGTGCGGGTGATGCGGGGCGATTGCGCGAGCTTCCATGCCAGCGCGTGCTCTCTTCCGCCGGAACCGACCACCAGAACCTTCATCGAGTCATATTACCTTGCGCAAGTCCACTATCGCCGTTGCTGCAGCATTCTGCCCGATCGCATTCAATGACGGAAATGCCGCACGCCAGTGAACACCATCGCGATCCCGTGCTCGTCGGCGGCGGCGATCACTTCCTGGTCGCGCAGGCTACCGCCCGGCTGCACAACAGCACGCGCGCCCGCCGCGGCCAGGACATCGATCCCGTCGCGGAACGGAAAGAATGCGTCCGAGGCCACCACCGAACCGGCAAGCGACAGGCCCGCATTTGCGGCCTTCATCGCGGCGATGCGTGCCGAATCGACCCGGCTCATCTGCCCCGCGCCCACGCCGAGCGTGCGCCCGGCGCCGCAATAGACGATCGCGTTCGACTTCACGAACTTCGCCACGCGCCAGGCGAACAGCAGGTCGTCGAGCTCGGCCGGATCGGGTGCACGGCGGGTCACGCAGCGCAAGTCGGAGGCCTGGATGGCGCCATCGTCCGGGCTCTGCACCAGCAGGCCGCCGCCGATGCGTTTGAAGTCCCAGGCATTGTTCGCGCCTGCGCCCGCGATCTCCAGCACCCGGATGTTGGGCTTGTGCGCGAGCAGAGTCGCGGCTTGCGGCAGGATCTGCGGCGCAATCAGCACTTCGACGAACTGCGACGAGAGCGCTTCGGCCGTGGCCGCGTCCAGCGCCCGATTGATCGCGATGATGCCGCCGAATGCCGACGTCGGATCGGTCGCGAACGCGTTGCGATACGCGCCCGCCACCGAATCGGCAACGGCCACGCCGCAGGGATTGGCGTGCTTGACGATCACGCAGGCGGGCTGCTCGAAGCTCTTGACGCACTCCCACGCGGCGTCGGCATCGGCGATGTTGTTGTAAGAAAGCTCCTTGCCCTGGATCTGGGTAGCGCCCGCGATCAGCCCCGGCGCCCCCGCCAGGTCGCGATAGAACGCCGCGTTCTGGTGCGGATTCTCGCCGTAGCGCAACGGCTGCACGCGCTCGAAATTCAAGTTGAGCTGCTGCGGGAAAAGGCCGGGCCGGTCGTTCTCGTCCAAGGCGCCCAGCCAGTTTGCGATCGCGCCGTCGTAGGCGGCGGTGTGCGCGAAGGCCTTCTTGGCGAGCGCGAAGCGCAGCTCCACGCCGAGCGCACCGTGGGTGGCATCCAGCTCCTGCATGACCAAGCCGTAATCGGCAGGGTCGGTGATCACAGCGACATCGCGGTAGTTCTTGGCAGCGCTGCGAACCAGGGCCGGGCCGCCGATGTCGATTTTTTCGATGGCCTGGTCGAGCGCCACATCGGCCTTGGCCACGGTGCGCGCGAATGGATAGAGGTTCACGACCACGAGGTCGATCGGCGCAATACCGTGCTGGCTCATCGCCTGCATGTGCGCCGCTGAGTCGCGGCGGGCCAGGATGCCGCCATGCACCTTGGGGTGGAGCGTCTTCACCCGGCCGTCGAGCATCTCCGGGAATCCGGTGTAGTCGGCCACCTCGGTCACGGCAAGTCCCGCCTCGCGCAGGCTTTTCGCCGTGCCGCCGGTGGAGATCAGCTCGGCGCCGTAACGGGTGAGCGCGCGCGCCAGCTCGATGAGCCCGGTCTTGTCCGAAACGCTCAGGAGCGCGCGCTTGACGGTGGTCATCGCTTTCCGCTAACCCTTGATGCCGTGCGACTTCATCTTTTTTCGCAGCGTGTTGCGGTTGATGCCGAGCATTTGCGCCGCATGCGTCTGGTTGCCGTCCACGCGCGTGAGCACCGCCTCGATCAAGGGTCGCTCGACGCAGCTGATCACCATCTCGTACACCCCGCAGGGCTGTTCGCCATCCAGATCGCGAAAATAGCCGTCGATTGCCCGGCGCACCGAGCGCACCAGCTCCGTATCAGTCTTCATGCCGCAAGCTCCTCTCTTGCGTCGTCCGCATAGGGACAGGCCTCGCGCTCGAGTCGATCGAAGTAGCGATCGAGATGATCGAGCTGCGCGCGGGCGCTCTCCAGCTTGTTGAAGGCGTGGCGGAATGCGGTGCCGCCGGCAAGACTCCCCGTGTACCAGGATACATGCTTGCGCGCGACGCGCAGACCGGAAAATTCGCCGTAGAACGCGTGCAACTCGGCAAGATGCACGCGCAGCACCGCGCGGATCTCGTCCAGCGAAGGCGCAACCGCGCGAACGCCGTGCTCGAGGTAATGCGCGATGTCGCGAAAAATCCACGGACGGCCTTGCGCCGCGCGCCCGATCATGACGCCGTCGGCGCCGGTTTTTGCCAGCACCCAAGCCGCTTTTTCCGGCGAATCGATATCGCCGTTGACGATCACCGGTATGCCGATTCGGGCCTTGACCTCGGCGATGGTGTCGTACTCCGCCGCGCCGAGAAAAGCGTCGGCGCGCGTACGGCCGTGAATGGCGATGGCGCGGATACCTGCCTGCTCGGCGGCGCGCGCTACGCGTACGGCGTTACGGTCGGCGCGGTCCCAACCGGTGCGTATCTTGAGCGTCACCGGAACCGGCACCGCGGCCACCACCGACTCGAGGATGCGCCCGACCAGCGCTTCGTCGCGCAGCAACGCCGAGCCGGCCGCGACATTGCATACCTTCTTTGCCGGGCAGCCCATGTTGATGTCGATGATCTGCGCACCGCCATCGACATTGAAGCGAGCCGCGTCGGCGAGCATCGCCGGCTCGCCGCCCGCGATCTGCACTGCGATGGGCTCGACTTCGCCTTCGTGATCCATGCGCCGCTGCGTCTTGACGCTCAGCCGCAGCTGCGGATTGGAGGCGATCATCTCGGACACCGCGAGCCCCGCGCCGAAGCGCTTACACAGCTTTCGAAATGCTCGATCGGTGACGCCGGCCATCGGCGCGACGCATAGCGCGTTGGGCAGGGAATAGGGTCCGATCTGCACTGTGCAAGCGCCTGGGAATACCGGGTGTGAGAACGCACGGAAAGGGCGCTCATTCTAATCGCATTCGGCGCGCGGAAAAAGCGAGCCAGTGCTCAGTAGCGACTGCCGAAGATCATGCGTCGCATCAAGAAACGCTTCGCCGGCCCTGATGCGTCGAGCAAAAACAATCCGGCGCTGCGCGCGCTGCCAAGCACGGGATCGTCGTTCGAGAACATGCGCACGAGAAAGTCGGTGAAAAGCGTGCCACCGGCGCGATCGAGCCTGCGGTTGGCACGATAGCGCTGCAGGCCCTCTAGCAGATCCTGTCCGCGACGGCGCGCTTCGGCAAGCGCGCGCGCGAGCTCGAACGCGTCGCGCAAGCCGAGATTGAAGCCCTGGCCGGCGACGGGATGCAGCGTCTGCGCGGCGTTGCCGATGAGCACGTGGCGGCTGCCTGCGATGCGGTGCGCGAAACGCAGCTGCAACGGGAAGCAGGCACGCGGGCCCGCGAGCCGCACTTCGCCCAGCCGCTCGCCGTAGCCCTGCACCAGCGCGTGCGCGAATGCTCGATCGCTCATCGCCATCAGCGCCGCCGCTTCGGCCTGCGGTACGGACCAGATCAGCGCGTGTCGGCCCGCGAAGGGAAGGAGCGCAACGGGTCCCTTGCCGGTGAAGCGTTCGCTGGCGCAATCGGCATCGATGCGCGGGCATTCGACCAGGGCGGTCAAGGCGCATTGGCCATAGTCGTGCTCCGTGGTCCGTCCGGGCGCAGCGAGGCTTGCACCCCCGTCGGCCTGCGCCACGATACTCGCGCCGATCGTTTCCTCAGCGCCGGCATGCTGGTAGCAAATGCTCGCTGCAGCGGCGGCCGATTCGATGGCGCGCACCTGGGCGCCGGCGACGAAGTCGATACTTACTTGCGCCGCTCGTGCGCGCAATGCGCGCACGAGTTCCTCCGCCGCGACCACGTAACCGAGCGCCTCCAGCTTCAGTTCCTGCGCGCGCAAGACGGTATGGCCGAAGCGGCCACGCTGCGAGACGTGCACCGAGCGGATCGGACTGGGCGCACGGATCTGCTGCCAGGCCCCCAGGCGTTCCAGAATGAGCCGCGCGCCATGCGACAGGGCGAAGACACGCGCATCGCGGCCGCCCGGATCCACCTGCGCTTCCAGCACCAGGGCTTGCATGCCGTGCAGCGCCGCCGCAAGCGCGGCGGAAAGCCCGACCGGCCCGCCGCCGATGATCGCGACATCGTGCATGGCCGCCTATGGAACGTCCGGAAAGTGGCTGACAAGCCGCTTTCCGCAATGCGCTCCCCTCTCCCTTCGGGAGAGGGGTCGGGGGTGAGGGAGCGAGCGGTCGGTCATTTACGGAAGCTCGCTAGGCCGCGCGCATGACCGCTTCGATCTCGGCAATCGACTTGGGCGCCGCGGTGGTCAGAACTTCGCAACCCCCGGGCGTAACCAGCACGTCGTCCTCGATGCGGATGCCGATATTGCAGAACGCGTCCGGCACGCCTTCGCCCGGACGGACATAGATGCCGGGCTCGACCGTAAGCACCATGCCGCTCGCCAGGGGTTTCCAGCGCCCTTCGGCGCCATACTCGCCCGCGTCGTGCACGTCGAGACCCAGCCAGTGGCCGGTACGATGCATGTAGAAGCGCCGGTACGCACCGCTCTCGATCACCGAGTCGAGGCTGCCTTGCAAAAGGCCAAGGTCGAGCATGCCCTGCGCCAGCGTGCGCACCGCCGCATCGTGCGGATCGCTGAAGCTGCGGCCCGGCGCGACCGCTGCGATCGCGTCGGCCTGAGCGGCGAGCACCAGCTCGTAGAGCGCCTTCTGCGCGCCCTCGAAACGGCCGCTCACCGGGAAGGTGCGCGTGATGTCGGAAGCATAGCCGTCGAGCTCGCAGCCGGCGTCGATCAGCAGCAGCTCGTTGGGCTCGAGCAACGCCCGGTTGGATATGTAGTGCAGCACGCACGCATTTGCGCCCGCGGCGACGATCGAGGTATACGCCGGGGCCTGCGCACCGTGGCGCAGGAACTCGTGCATGAGCTCGGCCTCGATCTCGTATTCGTGCAATCCCGGGCGCGCGAAGCGCATGGCGCGCCGGTGCGCCGAGGTCGAGATGGCGGCCGCGCGTCGCATGGTGGCGAGCTCGTGCGCGTCCTTGATGAGGCGCATTTCGTCCAGGATGCTGGGCAGATCGACCACTTCGGCCGGTGCCCGTACGCCGGTGCGTGAGCGCAGCCGCACGCTATTCAACCAGCCGGTCACGCGCGCGTCCCAGTGCGGATCGGCACCAAGGCTGAAATACAGGCGCTCGCGATCGCCGAGCAACGTGGGCATCTGCTCGTCCAGGGCCTCGATCGGGTAGGCCTCGTCCATCTCGAACGTTTCGCGCGCGGCCTGCGGGCCGTAACGGAAACCGTCCCAGATCTCGCGTTCCTCGTTTTTCGGCCGGCAGAAGAGAATGCTGCGCGGCGCCGCACCGCCGATAACGACCAGTACCGCGTCGGGCTCGGTGAATCCGGTGAGGTAGTAGAAGTAGCTATCGAAGCGGTAGGGAAACGAGGCGTCGCGATTGCGCACGCGTTCGGGGGCGGTCGGCACGATCGCCACGCCCTCGCCCATGGCGCGCGCGAGCCGCTCCCGTCTCGCCGTGAATGCCGCTACCGGATTTGTCGCCATCGATTCGAACCTTCGCAAGTGGATAACGCCCACGACGCGCCTATCGCCTGGCGCCTGGCGCGCTGCCCGCCGCCGATGATGTATTGCAACACCGCGGCCGGCGAGGCGCAATGCGGCCGCGACCGGCGCTTGCCGTGCCCGCTGCGTTCCAGGCCCGCAGCGGGCACGCGTCAGACTGCTTCTCCTGCGTTGCCCAAAGTGGCGCGCAGCTGGGCGAGCCGCTGCGGCGTGCCGACGTCGATCCAGCGCCCGGCAAAGCGCTCGCCATGCACTCGCCCCTGCGCCCCCGCGTCGTACAGCATGGGTCCGAGCGGCTTGCGGCTACCCGGCGCGATGCCGCCGAAGAAGCTCGGGCGGTAGGCGCCGATCCCGCTGAAGGTCAACCGTCCCTGCGCCGCCACGCCCACCAGACCATCGCGGCTCAGTGTGAAGTCGCCCTGCGGGTGGTGGGCAGGATTGTCGATCAGCACGAGGTAGGCTGCCCAGTCGGTGTGTTCGCGGTCGAGCCGATCGAGCACAGGCGGCAGCGCCGAGTAGTCGTACTCGCAATAGATGTCGGCGTTGACCGCGACGAATGCATCGTCCCCGAGCAGAGGAAGCGCCAGCGCGATGCCGCCGGCCGTCTCCAGGGCCACCGGCTCGTGCGAATAGCGTATGCGGGCGCCGAGCCTCTCGCCGGCGCCGAGCTCGGCCACGATCATTTCGGCCAGGTGCGAAACGTTGACCACGATGTCGCGGATGCCGGCCGCGGTCAGCCGGCGCACCTGCCACTCGATCAGGCTTGCACCACCGACGGTGAGGAGCGGTTTCGGAATCCGGTCGCTCAACGGGCGCATGCGCTCGCCGCGGCCTGCCGCCAGGATGATTGCTTTCACGGCGCGCTCAGAAGGTGTCGACCAGGCGCGGGGTGCGGCCGTGCAACTCGTCGAGCAGGCGCGCGAGCGGCTTCAATTCGCGATACCGGCTCGCGGCACGCTCGAGGTAGCGCAGCACCAGCGGCAGGTCGTCCAGGTAGCGCGCCTTGCCGTCGCGGTGGCACAGGCGCGCGAATATGCCCAGCACCTTGAGATGGCGCTGCACGCCCATCCACTCGAAGTCGCGATAGAACTCGGCGAAGTCGGCTCGCACCGGAAGGCCCGCCCGGCGCGCCAGCTCCCAGTAGCGCACCGCCCAGTCGATGACGCGCTCCTCCGGCCACTCGACGTAGGCGTCTTTCAGCAGCGACACCAGGTCGTAGCTGAGCGGCCCCAGTACCGCATCCTGAAAATCCAGGATGCCCGGGTTGGGCTCGGTCAGCATGAGGTTGCGCGAATGGTAGTCGCGGTGCACGTACACGCGCGGTTCGGCGAGGTTGTGCGCGATCAGCGCATCGAACATTCGTTCCAGGCGCTCACGCTGGTCCTTTGCCAGCACTCGGCCGAGATGGCGCTCGACGTACCAGTCGGGGAACAGCGCCACCTCGTCCCGCAGCAGCGCAGCGTCATACTCGGGCAGCGCACCCGCCGTGGTGGCGACTTGAATACGCACCAGCGCTTGCAGGGCATCGCGGTACAAACGCTCGACGTCCGCATCCGGCAATGCCTGCAGGTAGGTCGTGGCGCCGAAATCGGTGAGCAGCAGGAACCCGCGCTCCAGATCCTGCGCGAGGATCCGCGGCACGTTGACGCCGGCGCGGCCGAAGAGCCCGGCGACATGCACGAACGCCGCGCAGTTCTCCTGCGGCGGCGGCGCATCCATCGCAATCAGCGTGCGCGCTTCGTGCGCGATGCGGAAATAGCGGCGAAAGCTCGCGTCCTCGGAAGCGCGGGCGATGTTCTCGGGTTGCGCACCGAGCCGATCGCACACCCATAGTCTCAGCTGCTCGCTGCGATCCATCGCGATTGCGTTGCCTTCCCGGAGCGGCGATTCTATCATTCGCCAACCCGAAGCCTCGCGTAACGATCGCGTGCTCGGTGTCCGGGCGGTTCGGCGGCAGTCAGGACCGAACTCCGATATACCAGGCTCCCACCGAGAACGATGCGCTACCGACCCTTGCAGCCGCTGAGCATCGTTGCGCTGCTGCTCGCCGCGGCCAACGCGCACGGCGCCGGCTCAGGTCTCGGTCTGAAGCTCGACCCGTCGCTATCCGCGCCCGCGCCCGGGAGCGAGGAGCGCCTGCCGGTTTTCATCGACGCAGACGATATCCGCGGCCACCAGGACCGCGACGTCGAGGCGCGCGGCAGCGCCCGGTTCCGTACGCGCGACAAGCGGCTGTTCGCCGATTGGCTGCTCTACCAGGTGGGGCCGGAGGAGGTCGAAGCGGTCGGCAGCGTGCGCCTGGAGCAGAACAACGGCGACGTGGTGGAAGGCACGCGCCTCAAGCTCAACCTGCAAACCGAGCAAGGCTATCTGCAGGAGCCGACGTTTCGTCTCGGTGTGCAGAACGCGCGCGGCGATGCGAAGGAGTTCCTGTTCGTCGGCGAGAATCGCTACCAGGTGGAACAGGGTCGCTATACGACCTGCGGCCCCGGCGAGGACGACTGGTACATTCGTGCGCGCGACCTGGATCTCAACCGCAATACGAACGTCGGTACGGCGCACGATGCCAGCGTCGTATTCTTCAACTATCCCTTCCTGTACACGCCGTGGATGGATTTCCCGCTGAGCGACGCGCGCAAGTCCGGATTTCTTTCGCCCACCTTGGGCACCGGCGGCACGAGCGGGTTGGAGTTCTCCATCCCCTACTACTGGAACATCGCGCCCAACCGCGATGCGACCATCACGCCGCATATCATGTCCAAGCGCGGGCTCATGATCGGCAGCGAGTTCCGCTATCTCGAGCCCGGCTACAGGGGGACCGCGCGCTTCGAGGTGCTGCCGGACGACAAGGTGCAGGGCGACGATCGCTGGGCCGCCTACCTGCTGCATAACCAGATCTGGGGGCCCTGGTCGCTGTACGCGAACCTGCAGAGAGTCTCCGACGACGACTACTTCCGCGATCTATCGACGCAGATCCGGGCCACCTCGAAGATCCTCCTGCCGCTCGAAGGCATGGCGACGCGCGCGGGGGCGCTGGGCAGCAACGGACAATGGATATTGAGCACCCTCGCGCAGCGCTGGCAGACTTTGCAGGATCCACGCGCACCGATCACGCCGCCGTACAACCGGCTGCCGCAAGTCACGCTCGATACTTTCAACTACGATGTCGCCCACACCGACATCACTTTCACCGGCAGCTACACTCACTTTCAGCACCCGACGCTGCTGAACGGACAGCGCGCGGTCGCATACCCGAGCATCGCGCTGCCGCTGCAGACGCCCTACGCGTTCCTCAAGCCGAAGATGGGCGTGCATTACACGCGCTACGATGTGGATCAGCCCACCGCCAGCGCACAGGACGGGGATCGCAGCGTGCCGATCTTCAGCGCCGAGGGCGGGCTGGTGTTCGAGCGCGACACCACCATTCGCGGTCGCGCGTACCTGCACACACTCGAGCCGAAGCTGTACTATGTCTACATCCCGTTCCGGGACCAGAGCCGCCTGCCGAACTTCGACAGCACGCCGGCCGACATCAACTTCGCCACCATCTACAGCGAGAACCAGTTCGCCGGCCAGGATCGCATCAACGACGCCAACCAGCTCACGCTCGGCATACAGTCGCGCCTGATCGACCCGCAATCCGGCATCGAGCAACTGCGCGTCGCGTTCGCTCAGCGCTTCTACTTCAAAAGCCAGCAGGTGACGCTTCCGGGCATGCCGGTTCGTACGGACACGAGCTCGGACATGCTGGCTGCGCTGAGCGGACAGATCGCACCCTCGTTGATCGCGGAAGTTGGCATCCAGTACAACCAGGAGTTCAAGGAGACGCGCAAGCTCGCGTTGGGCGCGCGCTATCAGCCGGATGTCGGCAAGGTGCTGAATGTGGGTTACCGCTTCACCCGCGACCTGCTGGAGAACGTCGACCTGTCCGCGCAGTGGCCGATCGCGCGCGGCTGGAGCGGGGTCGGGCGCGTGAATTACTCGCTGCGCGACGGCCGCATCGCCGAGGGGCTCGCCGGGATCGAATACAACGGCGGCTGCTGGGTCGCGCGGCTGGTCATGCACAACGTCGCGGTGGGAACGGGCGAATCGTCGCGTGCGATCTTCCTGCAGCTGGAACTCAACGGTGTCGCCAGGGTCGGATCGAATCCACTGGAGGTGTTGCGGGAGAACATTGCCGGCTACACCAAGATCAACGAACCCCAAGGCGGCGGCCCCCTGCCGCCCACGCGCTACTGATGAACGCCAAGCATGCCGTGGCCGTCGCTGCGATGGCCTCGTTCAGCTTCCTTTCGGCCCTGGCCCCGGGCGCATCCGCGCCAGCGCCGCGCGTGCTCGAAGTCGACCGCATCGTCGCGGTGGTGAACGACGAGGTCATCACCCGATTCGACCTGACCGAACAAATGAAGCTCGCCACCGACAGTCTGCGCCGCCAGGGCACCCCGCTGCCGCCGCAGGACGTGCTGGAGAAGCAGGTGCTCGAGCGCATGATCGGCCAGAAAACCCAGCTTCAGTTCGCCAAGGATAGCGGCATCCGCATCGACGATGCGATCCTCGACAAGACGGTCGCGCGCATTGCCCAGCAGAACAAGCTCACCCTGCCGGCCCTGCGCGCGGCGCTGGAAAAGGACGGCGTCTCCTACGACCGGTTCCGCGATGAGCTGCGCAAGGAGATCACCATTGCCCGGCTGCGCGAACGCGAGGTCGACAGCAAGAGCGTCGTTACCGATGCCGAGATCGACGCGTTCCTGCAAACGCGCGAGGACGTGCTCGGCCGCAACGACGAATACAATCTCGGCCATGTCCTGGTGCGCGTGCCCGAGCAGGCGAATCCGGAGCAGATCAAGATCCGGCAGGCAAGGGCCGAGGAAGCGCTGGCGCAGCTGAAGCAGGGCGCGGATTTCGGTCAGGTTGCGGCAACGTATTCCGATGCGCCGGAGGGCCTCAAGGGCGGCGTGCTCGGCTGGCGCGAGGCGAGCCGCCTGCCCGGATTGTTCCTCGAGGCGGTCAAGGGCATGCGCGTGGGCGATGTGAGCGCCATCCTGCGCAGCCCCAACGGCTTCCATATCCTGAAGCTGCTCGACCAGCGCGGCGCGGCGCCGGTCATCGTGCAGCAGACGCACGCGCGCCACATCCTGATCCGCACCAACGAAATCATCTCGGAGGCCGAGGCCCGCAACCGCCTGCTGGGGCTGCGCGAGCGCGTCGTGAACGGCGAAAATTTCGCCGAGCTGGCGCGGCTGCAATCGCAGGATGCGAGCGCGTCCAAGGGAGGCGACCTCGGCTGGATCTCCCCCAGGGACACGGTTCCGGATTTCGAGCGGGCCATGAACCAACTGCAGGTGAACCAGGTGTCCCAGCCGGTGAAAACCGAGTTCGGCTGGCATCTGATCCAGGTCCTCGCCAGGCGCGACGAAGACATGTCAAAGGAGCGGCTGCGCCTGACCGCGCGCCAGGCATTACGCGCCCGCAAGTCCGACGAAGCCTATCAGGAGTGGCTGCGCCAGCTGCGCGACAAGGCCTACGTCGAGTATCGGACCGAACAGCGCTAACCTGAATAATTCACGAAGCCTGTAAGACAAAGGCCCGCTTCATGGTAGAACGCCGTTGCGAGACAAGCGAACTGCCAGCGAAGGGGCCTTTGCGTGAAAGACGATAGCACA
>WHTS01000048.1 GCA_009377585.1 Betaproteobacteria bacterium | reverse complement strand
ACCCCTACTATTACCTCTATATCGGGGTAATTACCCCTTCTGCTTCCACACCGCCGCAGGCCCCCGCCCCTGGCAAATCAGTACGCCCGCCGCCTGCTGCTCGCGCAGAACGCGTCGAACCATATCCCGGCTCACGCCGGGGCAGGCCTGTTCCAGCGCGCTGATCGCGAAGCCCTTGCCGGGTATCGCCGTCAGTCGCCCGATGCTCGCCAGCACCAGCTCCCGCTTCGAGCCGCGCGGCGCGACCGTTTGCCCGACCCGTTCCTCGAACTCCCGGTACGCGGATTTGAGAATCGACAACACGTAGTTGATGAAAGGCCAGGGATCGTGCCTGCCGTCGTGCCAGCCCTGCGAACTTAGCTCCAAGGTCTCGTAGTAACGGTCTTTGTTCTGCTCCACCAGCCGTTCCAGACTGATATAGCGGCCCACCTCGTAGCACAGGTGGTAGCTTTGCAGCAGCCACAGCAACCGGGACACGCGCCCATTGCCGTCGCGGAAAGGGTGGATGCAAAGAAAGTCCAGATTGAACGCCGCCAGCAGTATCGCCAGCGGCGCCCAGCGCTGCTCGATGCCCGACTCCCAATCGGATATCAGCGTCGACATGTAGCGCCCAGTGTCCGCCGCCGGCACAGGCTTGAAACGCACGCGCTCGCGGCCGTCGGCATAGCGCTCGATGATGTCGCCGTCCTTCGCCTTGTACTTGCCCGCATCCCATATTTGCCCGCGGGCCATGGCGTGCAGGTGTTTGATGGTCGCGTCCGTCACCGCGATGGTATCCGCCTGAGCATGAATCCATGCCAGGGCATCGCGGTAGCCGCGTACTTCCTCTTCGTCGCGATCGCGGAATAGCGGTTTGGGCGCCACCAACACCGCGCGAATGCGCGACGCTTCCACCGCCACGCCTTCAATGCGGTTGGACGACACGGCGCTCTCGATCAAGGCATGCTCGCGCAACACCTTCAGCCGTTGCGGCGACTGCCGGGTGTAAAGCTCTTGCTTGCCGCGAAACTCGCCCAGGTCCGACAGATACCACGCGGTAGCGGTCGGAATCTGCAACTTCCCGGAGGCGAAGAGCCTTAGCGTGTGCATGGGGCTAAAGACACTTCACTTCGGTTTCGGGGCTGAGGAGCTTGAAGATCTGCGCCACGTTGATTTTGGTACTGTCGCTCTCGTAACTGCTGTCGCGGAACACGGCCCGCAGCGGCTTGCGCTTGGCCAGTTCCTTCACGAGTTCTTCGGTAAGGTCGGTGTCGAAGCACGCGGCCAGCGCGTTGCCGTCTACGAAGAACACCGACTTGCCGGCAATCTTCCGTTGCTCGATGGGCAGGGCCAGGTCCACGCCCCAATCCAGCAGGACCTGGAACAGCAGGTCTTCCGAGGTGCGATCTGCCTTGATATTTTCGGTTTGAAATGCGAGTTGATCTTGCTTCACGGCATCGGGTGCGTAGTACACGTCGTTCATGTTGGACGTGTCGATCTTGAGAACGCGAAAGCCGGTATCGAGCTTGGCTAGTTCACCTTGGCCGCGTAGTTCGTCGGCATAGTTGCGAACACGGGCGAGCCCCATCTCGAAGATGGAACACCCAATACGCTTGTCTGCATTTAGCGCTTTGAACTTGTTTTCATCGATTACCCAATAGCGACCAGTTGGCGGACCTTCGATCACGCGACCAGACGGACACGTAACTTGGTATAGCCCGGCGTCATAGCGATTTCTCGCCGACATGTTTTCCGCCTTCCAAGGCCCTCTTGAATGTCTCTTCCGGGTCGTGAGTTGCCGATGGCGTGATGTAGAAGCCGACTTTGGAAGCCGGACCGTCGGCAAGGTCTGCTCACCGACGAACACCTGCCGTACGCTCGACGCTGCCTACCTGACCGGATTGGCCGAAGAGCAGTCATCGCTAGACACTACCACCTTCACCGTCAGAAGTGGCCGTTTTCTGACGGTCCCCCTGAGATGATCTGCTGAGCCACATCCCAACGACCTTCAATCCCCCTCGCGGCGCCAACCCTTCGCCGCTGCGGTGCCGCCCCAGCGTAGACGAAACTGAGAACTACGTATCCGCTGGAGCGCTATGATAGTTCAGCCTTCGGTTTGCGGGCGCCGCCGCGAGCATCCGTCGCTCGCCAAAGCTACTATGACTGATTGCAGGTCGCTCTGTAGGCAAGCGCGCACTTGTCGGTCGGCTGTGCGGAGAAAGGCAAAGGTAGGTCGTGACCCGAAGGCGACTTTCGGTACAAGAAGGGCAGCTCAGAGGGTCGTTTGTTGTCGTTCGCCTCGTCGTGGCGAACAGCCGTTGGTCGCCGTCGCCGATCTGCTAAACTCGGCGAGCGTAAACAGAGCAAAGCAGATTGGCGATTTTGATATGCACCAAACGAAGTCGTCTATTGCGCACATGGCCCAAGAACTCGAACGAGGCCGCGAGTCCTACAAAAGGCGTGCCTGGGCCGATGCCTACCAGGCGCTTTCGCTTGCCGATAGCATGGTTCCGCTGGCCGGTGATGATCTCGAGCTGCTGGCGATGTCGGCATGTCTGATTGCTCGAGACGATGCTTATTTGAGTGCGCTGGAACGGGCCTACAAAGCCCATCTGGACGCGGGCGAAAACGTGCGAGCGATTCGCTGCGCCTTTTGGGATTCGCTGCGCCTTTTGGCTTGGTTTGCGCCTTCTCTTCAGAGGAGAGACGGGCCGCGCGACCGGATGGCTCGCCCGCGCCAAACGGCTCATCGAGTGCGAAGAGCATGATTGCGTCGAGGAAGGTTATCTTCTCCTGCCGGTCGTGGAGCAGCATCTCGACGCCGGGGATTGCGAGGCGGCCTCGGCCATTGCGGCCGACGCCGCAGCGATCGGCAGCCGCTTCGGCGAGACGGACCTGATCGCCATCGCCCGGCATCTGCAAGGCAGGGCCTCCATCCAACAGGGGTATGTGACGACCGGACTGGCGTTGCTGGACGAGGCCATGCTCGCGGTCACGTCAGGAGAGTTGTCGCCATTGGTCACGGGCCTGGTCTACTGCAGCGTGATCGACGGCTGTCAGAAGGTGTTCGCGGCCGGCCGCGCCCGCGAATGGACCGCCGCTCTTGCGCGGTGGTGTGAGGAGCAGCCAGAGATGGTAAGCTTCACAGGCAAGTGCCTGGTTCATCGCGCGGAAATCATGCAGTTACACGGTGCCTGGCCGGGCGCGATCATGGAGGCGCGACGCGGCTGCGAACGCTTCGAAAAGGGCATCGATCCTCAACGCCCCGCCTCGGCCTTCTATCAACTGGCGGAAATACACCGCCTTCAGGGCGACTTTGCAGCGGCCGAGAAGGCATATCGAAGCGCGAGCCGTTGGGGCCGGGAACCGCAACCTGGGCTGGCGCTGTTGCGGATGGCGCAGGGACGCATCGAAATTGCGGTCGGGGCGATCCGGCGCGTCGTGAGCGCAACCACCGACCCGCTGCAACTGGCAAGACTATATCCCGCCTATGTCGAGATCATGCTGGAGGCAGGTGAAATCGCGGACGCCCGCACTGCCTGCCACCAATTGCAGGCGATAGTCGAACGCTTCGACACCGGCCTTCTGGGGGCGATCTCCGCGCATGCGCGAGGAGCCGTCGAACTGGCCGAAGGCGATGCTCAGGCAGCGCTTTGCTCGCTCCGCCAAGCCTTGCAGGTGTGGCAAGAGGTCGAGGCTCCGTATATGGCCGCACGAACCCGCCTGTTGCTGGGACTGGCCTGTCGCGCCCTTGCGGACGAAGAGGGAGCAGGTCTGGAGTTTGACGCGGCCCGAGCGGTGTTCGAACAGTTGCAGGCCGCGCCGGATCTCGCCCGCCTTGAACGTTTCACAAAAGATGCGCCGTCCGGCCGGCCTCATCGGTTGACCCCTCGCGAGGTGCAGGTGCTTCGGCTGATCGCGACCGGAAAAACCAATAGGGTTATCGCTGCCGAGTTGTTCGTGAGCGGACGCACCGTCGACAGGCACGTCAGCAACATCTTCACCAAGCTCGCCCTTCCTTCGCGGGCGGCCGCGACGGCCTACGCATACGAGCACAGGCTAATCTGAATCGATCGAACGTCCATTGGGCGAAACTACCCATGCCGCCGTCCGGCTCAAATTGGGTGATTTCGCCGAAGCGGCGCCTTGGCCATCCATCCTAATTTCGATTTGCGGAGTGGCTCCGTAGCTAGGAACAAGGAGGATGTCATGTCCGTTGTCCAAGCGCCGATGACCGAACAGAACCCGGCGGCGGGGCGAGGCAGCCAGCCGCATAGCGGCACCGAGCATCGCGAACCATCGCGAACGGCTGCTGGCGGGGATGCCCGTCACCGAACGACGGCTGGAACTCGCCGGCATTTCGACCGCCGTGCTGGAGGGCGGCAGCGGCGCGCCAATCGTCCTGCTGCATGGGCCGGGAGAATACGCGGCCAAGTGGATGCGGGTGATTCCCGATTTGGCAAAGACCCATCGCGTGGTCGCTCCCGATCTGCCGGGCCATGGAACTTCGGAGGTGGCTGACGGCCTGCTCGACGCCGATCGCGTGTATGCATGGCTCGGCGAGCTGATCGAGCGTACTTGTCCGACGCCACCCGTGCTTGTGGGACAAATTCTCGGCGGCAGCATCGCCGCCCGTTTCGCCGTCGAGCATGGTGATCGCCTCAGCCGCGTGGTGCTCGTCGATGCGTTCGGCCTGGCGCCGTTCCAACCGACACCGGAATTCGATCTCGCCTTGACCGAATTCATCGCGCAGCCGACCGAGGATACGCACGATCGTCTCTGGCGGCGATGCGCCTTTGATCTGGATGGCCTGCGCGAGCGGATGGGCGAGAGCTGGGGATGGCTCAAGGCCTACAATCTCGATCGTGCCGGCGCGAAGTATCTGCACGCGGCGCAGAACAGCCTCATGACGCAGTTCGGAATGCCCGCGATCCCGCCGGCGGAGCTTGAGCGCATCACCGTTCCCACGGCCCTGATCTGGGGGCGGCATGACCTCGCGACGCAGTTGCCGGTCGCCGAGGCCGCGAGCGCCCGCTACGGGTGGCCGCTGCAGGTGATCGAAAGCGCTGCAGACGACCCTCCAATCGAACAGCCCGAAGCTTTCCTGAAAGCGTTGCGCGCCGCTTTAGGTAGCCCTCCATCGCTGACGCAAAGGAGAAACTCATGGCAACGGTAAAGGAACAGCCCGTGAATGCATCCGACGACACACGGGCCGCGTGGGACACGATCGCGCCGGGTTATGACAGGACCAACACGCCGACCCAGATGTGGCTGGGGAACGAAGGTCTCCGCCGTGCCGGGCTCCGTTCAGGCATGCGGTTCGTGGACGTGGCGTCCGGCAGCGGCGCCCTCAGCATCCCGGCCTCGCGCCTCGGTGCCCAGGTGTTGGCGACAGACCAGTCTCCCGTTATGCTCGACTTGCTCGAAAAGCGCGCGCGCAAGGAGGGCCTCAGCATCGAAACCGGTGTTATGGACGGTCACGCGCTTCAACTCGACAACAACAGCTTCGACATGGCCGGATCGCAGTTCGGCGTCATGCTGTTTCCTGATATGCCGAAGGGCATCAGCGAGATGGCGCGGGTCGTCAAGCCCGGCGGCCGGGTGCTGATGAGTGTATACGGCGATCCGCACGAAATCGAATTCTTTGGCTTCTTCGTCAACGCCATTCAATCCGTTCGTCCCGATTTCATTGGGCCGCCGATGGATCCTCTTCCGCTGCCGTTCCAGTTGCAGGATCCCGAGAGGCTGCGCAAGGAACTCGCAACCGCCGGACTGTCAGACATCAAGGTCGAGACCATCACCGAGACCACGGAATTTCGGACCGGGATGGAACTGTGGAGTTGGCTGATATGGAGCAACCCGATCGTCGAAATGGTGCTCGGGGAATTGAGCCTGTCTAGCGACGAGCGACAGGTCGTTCAGAACTCGCTGGAAAAGCTGATCCGCGAGCGAGCGGGTGGCAGCGGCCCCGCTTCTCTCACCAACCCGATCAATATCGGGATCGGGACGAAGTGAGGCACCGCGTCTGTCACTTTGCCGCGCCGGGTGTCGAGACGAAATCGTCATGCCTACGGGTTGGATAGCCGTCTGCCGAAGGCTCACTAGGCCAGCAGACGCAAGTGATAGATCGCGAGGGAAACTGTTCCATGGATAAGGCGCTTTCAGGTCAGGTGACGCGCAGCGCGGCGGATATCTATGAGGATTTCTTTCTCCCTGCGCTGTTTTCGGAGTGGGCGGGGCGCGTATCGGATGCTGCGCAAATGGCGCCTGGCCAGAAGATTCTTGATGTGGCCTGTGGCACCGGCGCGCTCGCCTGTGAAGCTGCAAGACGGATCGAACCCGGTGGTACTGTCGCCGGCCTCGACCGCAATGACGGCATGCTTGCTGTCGCTCGCCGCAAGGCGCCGGGCATCGACTGGCGTTTAGGGCGGGCCGAGGCCCTGCCGTTTGCAGATGAATCCTTTGACGCGGTCGTGAGCCAATTCGGCCTGATGTTTTTTGAAGACCGCGATGCGGCACTGAAGGAGATGTGGCGCGCGTTGCGGCCAGGGGGCATGCTGACAGTGGCTGTGTGGGACACGCTTGAACATACGCCGGGCTATGCCGCGATGGTCGCGTTGCTCCAGCGGCTATTTGGCGACCGGATCGCGAACGAGCTCCGCGCTCCCTTCATACTCGGCGATGTCGAAGTATTGCGTTCGTTGTTCGCACAGGCCGGCATCATTGGCGTCGACATATCTACGCATGTTGGCGCGGCGCGGTTTCTCTCAATCGAGTCCTGGGTGCGGACGGATGTGAAAGGCTGGACGCTCGCCGACCTAATCGACGACACGCAGTACCGGTTGCTGCTGCGGGAAGCAGAAACGGCATTGCAGCCCTACACGCTTGCCGATGGTGCCGTCGCATTCGACGCTCCCGCGCACATTGTCACCACCCGCAAAGACTGAATTGCAGTGGAGGCGCGCGTCATGACACGCCGTCACACTGGTTTGCGCACCGCAATGCGCGAAGCAGAACGGATACAACGTCATGTCGGCGACGAAGTTCGGGCGACAGTACCGTAAAAGGAACCCCCTTGAACCTGGAAAAATTGCGGATACTCATTGTCGGTGCGGGCGTTGCCGGACTCGCGCTGGGCCGAGCGCTAAGGCGATGTGGCTGTTTTCCCGACATCATTGAACGCAAGACCGACTGGGGCGATGTCGGAACCGGCATGTATTTACCCGGCAATGCCTTGCGCGCCCTGCGCTCTCTGGAACTCGACATTGACGTAGCAAAACAGGGCGCTCAAATCGAAACCCAGAGGTTCTGCGATCATCGCGGAAAATTGCTGAGCGAGATCAATCTCGGCTCGGTGTGGAACGAGACCGGACCGTGCATTGCCGCTCACCGGGCGGATTTGCACCATACATTGAGAAACGGGAAGGACGCGCCGCCGATCCGGATGGGCGTCACGCTTGTCTCTCTCGATCAGGCCGCTAACTCGACGGAGGCTCACCTCAGCGACGGTGCCCGGGAGACATACGATCTTGTGGTCGGCGCCGACGGGATCGGGTCGTCGGTTCGGCGCCTGGTCTTCGGCGATGCGGTGTTGCGCCCGCTCAGACAATGGGGTTGGCGTTTTGTAATCCCGTGTCCGCCGCAAGTGACGACCTGGTCGGTGCTCATGAGCCGAAAGTCGGCATGCCTGACAATGCCAATCGGCGGCGGGCGCGCCTATTGCTACGTCGATTTGATGGGAACGGAATCGCCGGCAACGTCCGAGGATCGTCTGCAAGAAGTGCTCGCCGATTTCGCCGGTCCGGCCGTAGCGGTCCGCGACGCCTTGGAAGGTAGCGTCGAGATACATGCCGCGGCGATCGAAGAGGTCGTTCTCGACAGTTGGTCGCATGGCCGTGCGCTGCTGATCGGCGACGCGGCGCACGCGATGAGTCCAAACATGGCGCAAGGCGCGGCGATGGCGGTCGAGGACGCGATTGTGCTGGCTGAGTTCTTGTCCGAACAGCCCAGTATTGAAACGGCGCTGTCAGCGTATGAGGCGCGCCGCCGACCTCGGGTCGGTTGGGTGCAGGCAATGACGCATCGCCGCGACCGCATCCGCCAATTGCATCCGATGCTGCGCAACGGGCTTCTGCGATCCTTCGGTCATCGTGTCTATCGAAGCAACTATCGACTGCTTCTGGCCGAACCCTGACCGCTGTACCGCTGTGACCTTGTGGCGGAGAGATTTCCAATGGATACATCGATAAATACTTTCCCACTGTCGCCGGTGAGGCCGTGTCGAGGAAGAAGGGTGGCTGAACACCGTAAATTGCATTCTGTAAAGGTCGATGGGCAAACCATCGCCTACCGGCAGGCGGGAAAGGGCCCAGCGCTGGTACTCCTCCATGGCTTTCTGTGTGATTCCCGGTGTTGGAGGCCTCAGCTATCGCATCTGTCGGACCAGTTCAGGGTCGTCGCGTGGGATGCGCCCGGCGCGGGATCGTCTTCAGACCCACCTGACACATTCACAACGGCGAGCTATGTCCACTGCCTAGCAGGGTTTCTGGACGCCATTGGGATTGAGCGGGCGCACATCCTCGGCCTGTCGTGGGGCGGTATCCTGGCACAGGAGTTCTATCGTCTATATGCCAAACGTTTCCGTTCTCTCGTTCTGGCTGACACATATGCCGGCTGGAGAGGCTCGCTCCCCGAGTCGGTCTGGAAGGAAAGGCTGGAGAGTTGCCTGCAGGACGCAAGCGGGCCACCTGAGGCCTTGGTCGCCAAGTTTGTGCCAGGCATCTTCACCGACGCCGCCCCGCAACACCTTCGGGCAGAGTTCTCCGCCATCGTGTCTGAGTTCCACCCTGCCGGCTTCCGTCTTATGTCGTTGTCGTCCGCTGAGGTCGACACCAGGGATCTGCTGCCGAGCATCGATGTGGCTACATTGGTGCTGTGGGGCGAGAATGATCGTCGCAGTCCGCTGCACGTGGCCGAGCAGTTTCATGCAGCGATGCCCGGCGCGGAGCTTGTGATCATCCCGGACGCTGGACACTTGAGCAACATGGAGCAACCCGATGTGTTCAATGGCCACGTCCGCCGTTTCTGCCTGTCGGCCTAATTCGCGGCTGCACTCGGCGCTAATTGGCTATGCTGCCCGCCTAGCCGCAGAGACCACATTCTCCAGTGCCGATCTCCGCCAGGAGAGACTGTCACTCGTGATTCACGCCGGTGGCGGCTTGCTCGTATTACTCGTGCCCATGGTGCTGTCCGTTTACAAGCCGCAGGGCAGGACCCGGTACGGGCGACGAAAGCAGCGTGTGCTGGCGCAGCCGTAGATGCAGCGACGCCTGCTTGGTCTCGGTTTGCGCGAACCCGGTCCGGCTGAGCGGACGGACCATGTATGCGAGTTGGATGGTGCCAATTGAACTCAAGCATCTGCGCTACGCGGAGGCGGCGGAACGCTGTGGGAGTTTTCGCAAGGCGGCCGATTCGCTCGTGCTGAAGCAATCTAGTCTGAGCCGCCGAATACGTTATCTTGAAGAGCAACTCGGCGTCACGTTGTTTGAGCGTACAAATGGTGGCGTGCGGCCGACATCGGCCGGCAGCGACTTCGTTGGTGGTGTTCGGCGGATTCTAGACGAACTGCAGACCGTAGTTGATGGCGCCAAGTCCGTCGGGCGCGGCGAAGCCGGATACTTGACAATCGGCTTCTACACGTCCCTTTCAGCTGGCAATCTGCGCGCCACGCTTGTCGAATATGCACGACGCTTTCCGCAGGTGGAGATCAGTGCGATCGAAGGGTCGCGTTCACGACTCTGCAGCGGCATCCAAAGCGGTATGATCGACGTCGCGATTGTAACGGGTGAACCTGCTCCGGATTGTGGCCGATCAATGGTTCTGTGGAGCGAACGGATCATCGTTGCGCTACCCGAGGATCATCCGTTGGCAGCGAACGAAATCATCTATTGGACCGACTTGAAGCGCGAGCGGTTCCTGTTGAGCGAGCGCGATCCCGGCCCGGAGATTCAAGAAATCCTCATCTCGAAGCTGGCTTCACCAGGCGACCGGCCGGACGTCGTAAAGCATGACGTCAGTCCGGAAAACATCAAGAGCTTGGTCGGTGCCGGCCGCGGCGTCAGCCTGATGTGCGAGGCGTGTATGGGCGCCAGTTTTGCCGGGGTGGTCTATCGCGAAGCCCGCGACGGCAACGGCTCGACCCGGATTGGTTATCACGCCTTTTGGAAGGACGGCGACGACAATCCGGCGCTCCGGAATTTCATTCGGCTTTTGGAGGAGCGCTGCCCGCCTGTTGCGAACGGGAACGGCTCGCGTGGCGCATCTTCGCAAACCCCCGATCCGTCGCGATGAAACGCGCGACCATCGGTGCGACCAGCTTAGCCGGCTCGACGGCTTGCCCATTTTCGCGACCAAGGATTTCCGCATATGCGAGGAGATCGCGGTGAAGCGCAGCGGGTAGCTCCACCGAAATCTTCACTGGCTTGTCGTATTCGAGCGGTCCGAGCTTTAGCTTGCCCATCGGCTAGCCTCCGTAGGGTTCGAGCACCAGATCCCGCGTGACAATCACGCGGACCGGGAAGCCGGGCCGGATGGTCAGCGTCGGTGCGACATTGAGCTGCCGACGGATGATCTGCTGGCCGGCATCATTAATCGTGTCCTGGCCACCGTTGCGGATCGCCTGAATCAAGCGATCGTCGTCATTGGTCGCGAGCTCGGCGCCGACGCTCAGCAGCGTCGAGAGGCCGGCCGCCTTTGCGAGATCCCACCAATGGTAGTCGACGCCGTCTTGCAGGCCCGCGTAGCCCTCGACGTCGGCGCCCGGCTGGCGCTCGAGCACAATGGAGCGACCGTTTGGGAAGATCAGCCGGTTCCAGACCAGGAGCACGCGGCTTTGACCGAACTGAACGCTGTTGTTGTACTGGCCAATCACGCGCGTGCCCTGCGGCACTAGTAGGATTCGGCCTGTCGGGCTGTCGTAGATGTTCTCCGTCACTTGCGCGGTGATCTGGCCGGGGAGATCCGAGTGGATGCCGGTAATGAGCGCCGCCGCGATCACGGCGCCCGCCTGGAGGATGTAGGGCGACGCCGGCGCGGCGACGCGATCTGGTGCGACCGTGCGCCGATCGGTTGCCGCATTGAGAAATGCGAGCTGCCGGTCCTCGGCCGATGGGGTCGTCGGTTGCGGCGCGAGGCCGAGGCCGGCTAGGTCGGGCGCCGGCGGTGGCGCGATCGTCGCGGCGCCGGGGCCTGTCGAGGCCATTGGCCGGTTCTCGGTGCCGCTGAAGAGCCTGCTGACGCGGGCGGTCTCGATCTCCTGCAGGCGCCGCTGCTCCTCCGCGCTCAGGCCCGGATTGGGCTGGTTCGGCTGGCCGCGATTTTGCGCGCCGAGGATGGGTCGCCCGAGGTCGCCCGGGAGCGGCGGACCCAATTGGGGAACGCCGCTGTAGTCGCGCACCGGTCTCGTGCTATCGTTCCGTTTCATCTGGCATCGAACGCCGCCGCGTTCGCCTCGCGAAGGGCGTCGCGCCATCCGCTCTTGGGAGGAGTAGCCGCATCATGAGAACCGCATCGATTCCGCCGGTGTGCATCCGGCTCACGCTGATCGTGCTTGCCGCGGGTCCTGTGACGCAGGTCTCCGCGCAAAGCTGGCAGCCGCAGCGCCCCGTGCGCTGGATGGTCCCCTACGTTCCGGGCGGGGCAACCGATCTGGTGACGCGTACCGTCGCCGAGCCGCTCGGTGCGGCGCTGGGTCAGCAGTTCGTCGTCGACAACCGGCCGGGCGCTACCGGTACCATCGCGTACGATCTGGTCGCGCGCGCCAATCCGGACGGCCATACCATCACGACCGCGCCCGATGCGCTCACCGTGCTGCCGTTTTCGTACAAGAAACTGCCCTTCGATCCGCGCACCAGCTTCGCGCCCATCACCAACATGACGCGCCAGCCGATGGCGATTGCCGTGAATGCCGCCATCCCCGTGCGTACCATGAAAGAGCTGATCGACTATGCCAAGTCGAAGGCCGGCGCGGTGTCGTACGCGACCTCCGGCCTCGGTACTTCGCAGCACCTCTTCAGCGAGATGCTCAAACAGGCGACGGGAATGGACATCACCCACATCCCCTACAAGGGCGCCGGCCAGGCCATCATCGACCTGGCGGGTGGACAGCTGCAGCTCGCGATGGTGGGCGCCTCGTCGATCCTGCCGCAGGCCAAGGCGGGTCGCGCGCGCGTCATCGCCGTGACCTCGGGCAAGCGCTGGTGGACCTTACCTGAGGTGCCGACGCTGATCGAATCGGGTTTGGTCGGCTACGAGTTCTATCACTGGATCGGCGTGTTCGGGCCGGCGAAGCTGCCGCGGGACATCGTATCGCGGCTCAACGGCGAAATCGGCCGCGTGCTCGCCAGCCCGCCCATCCGGGAGCGCTTGACCGCGGCCGGACTGGAAATCGCGCCGAGCACGCCCGAGCAGCTCGCTGCGGACGTGCGTGAAGGCATGCAGCGCTGGGGCAAGGTGATCGCGGACGCGAAGCTCGAGTTCAAGTAGCGGTGTTTGCGCAGGCCGACGGCCCACTGACAGCACACAGCCCGCTTTGGTCTGGATTCCCGTTTGCACGGGAATGGTTTCAACAGGCTTTCCCTGACCTCGGAGGACAACGGCGATGCCCGACGACCGAATCGAATTCCAGACGATCCAGGTCAGGCCACTCACGCCGACCATAGGCGCGGAGATCTTCGGGGTCGATCTGAGCCGATCGCTGACCGGACAGCAGTTCGACGAAATCCACTCGGCGCTGATGCGTCATCTGGTGATCTTCTTTCGTGATCAGCACCTGACCATCGAGCAGCACAAGGCGTTCGGGCGTCGATTCGGCAGCCTGGACATCCATCCGACCACCCGCATGGAAGGGCATCCGGAGATCATCGAGATCAAGGCGGATGAAAATTCGAAGTACGTGGCAGGCGAGGTCTGGCATTCCGATGTCACCTGCAACCCGATTCCGCCCATGGGCTCCATCCTCTACCTGCACAAGATCCCCGACAATGACGGTGGAGACACCCTCTTCATCAACATGTACCGGGCCTACGACACCCTGTCGGCCCCGGTGCGCAGCCTCATCGACGGCCTGACGGCAGTGCATGACGGCGACAGGGTGTACCGGGTCCGGCAAGGCAAGAACGTGACCGGAGACCTTCCCCGCGCCGAGCACCCGGTGGTGCGCACGCATCCGGTGACCGGACGAAGGGCGCTCTTCGTCAATCGGAATTTCACTTCGCACATCGTCGGCATGTCGCGCCTGGAAAGCGATGCCCTGCTCGAGATGCTTTACCGGCACTCGGAGCGGGACGATCTCAAATGCCGTTTCAAGTGGCAGCCCAATTCGATTGCCTTCTGGGACAACCGCTGCACCATGCACCTGGCGATGTGGGACTACTATCCCCAGAGGCGCTACGGGCATCGCGTCACCATCGCCGGTACGAAGCCCTGTTAGCTGTTCGAAAAACTCATGTCGCTCACGCGCAGGCGGGGAGCCAGGGGGCGGCCAACCCGGGCGCACCGTTCGACCGATCCAAACCGTCGCGTTCAAGGCCGCTGTGACTGCGATTGCCGGATGAACGCTAGCGCTGCCTGCGCGCAAGATTCAGCGGCCGTTGCCGAGACGTGATAGGAATCGCCCGGCACGACGAGAAGCTCCGAGCTCGGGATCATGACCTGCCATTGGCGCAGTTGCTCCGGCGGATGCAGCGCGCTACCCGCGGTCGTGACAACAAGCGTCGGACAGCGAATGCTCGACAATCCGGGAGTGACGTCGACGCTCGGCACCGCGCCGATGAACCCGATCTGGGTGGATTGCGCGGTTCGTCCCATCAATTTGATCCACCACTCGACACCCTCGGGCGGAAAAGCACTGCCCAGACGCTTCCCCATGGTCATGCGCGCCCAGCTCTCGACGCCGTGGCGCTTGATGTGATCGAGCCAGGACAGATAACGGTCTTTGTCGTCCGCCCCACGCACAGGCGGCGAAAGAGAGACCAGCGTCTGCACCCGATCCGGGTGCCGCGCCGCGAACGCAAGCGAAATGCCGCCACTCACCTTGGCGCCGATCAGATGAAAGCGCTCGATGCGCAGATGATCCATGAGCGCGATGTAATCGTCGATGATGCGATCGACCGACCAGGGAAAGTCGGCGGGCATGGGGGTCGACTGGCCGAAGCCGCGCATGTCCGGCCGCACGATTCGAAAGTGTCGCGCCAGCACGGGCATCCAGCCATACCATACAGCGCCACTTTCAGAGTTGCCGTGCAGCATCAGGATCGTCTCCGGCGTCGACCATGGGTCGGTAAAGTCGTCGTCGCGGTAGAACAGATCCAGATCGGGGGAAACTTTCAAGGTTGGCATGGCTACACCTCCTGAATCTCACAATGCGTGGACAGCGTGGCCCGCGTGTGTGCGCCGATTCGCTCTGCGCTCGGCATGCTCGACACGATGGCCTTGATGGGAGGCCGCCTGGCGCGGTCTCAATCCGTGCCTAATAGCTGATTGGCGATGATGAGCTTCTGTATCTCGCTCGTACCCTCGTAAATGCGCAACGGCCGGATCTCCCGATAGAGGCGCTCGACTGCGCTGCCGGACGTCACGCCGAGTCCCCCGAACAGTTGCACCGCCGAATCGATCACGCGCTGGGCGGCTTCCGTCGCATGCAGCTTTGCCATCGACGCTTCCCGCGTCACCCGCTCGGCGCCTCGATCCTTCGCCCACGCGGCACGGTACACGAGCAATGCCGCTGAATCGACCTCCAGCGCCATATCGCTCACCCGCATGCGTGTGGCTTGCATGTCGGAGAGTCGGCTGCCGAACAGCGTTCGATTCCGCACGTGCCCGAGCGTCTCCGCCAGCGCACGGCGCGCAAAGCCGAGTGCCGCAGCCCCGACGGTTGCCCGGAATACATCGAGCGTCGCCATCGCGATGCGGAAGCCGTCACCGGCCTTTCCCAGCAGATTGGCGGCCGGCACGCGGCAATTGTCGAAGCGCAATGTGCCCAGCGGGTGCGGTGCGATCACTTCGATGCGCTCCGTCACGCTCAGGCCCGGCGTGTTGGCGTCGACGACGAACGCCGACAATCCCTTGGCGCCCGGCTGTTCTCCGGTGCGTGCGAACACGAGGTACTGCGCCGCGATTCCCGCGTTCGAGATCCAGGTCTTGACGCCGTCGAGAACGAAGTGGTCCCCGTCGCGGCGCGCGGCCGTCGCGAGCGCGGCGACGTCCGATCCTGCCAGCGGCTCGGAGAGCGCAAAGGCAGCGATCCGGTCGCCGCTCGCGACAGCCGGCAAGTAACGCTGTTGCAGCTCCGGCGTTCCGAACAAGGTGATGGCGCCGCTGCCCAGACCTTGCATCGCGAACGCAAAGTCGGCGAGCCCGGCGTGACGCGCCAGGATCTCGCGGATGAGGCACAGGCTGCGAACGTCGAGCCGCGGCATAACACCGCCCTGCGCGCTCGGCACGACGTAGCGCAGCCAGCCGCCCGCGCCGAGCCGGCGCACGAGGTCGCTCACCGTTCGCGCCGCGTCGCCTTCGGCGCTCGCCGAGGCGTCCAGATTCCCGTCCGCCCAGTGCGCCAGGTCGCGTGCGAGCCGGCGGTGGCTGTCGTCGAAGAACGGCCAGTCGAGGTAGCTCGAATCGAGCTCGCTCGACCAGTCAGCTGCGTGCGCGTTCAATGCCGACCTGGGGAGAAATTCGTCACCCCCGCGAACGCGGGGGTCCAGGCGGAGTCTCGTTCTGGATTCCCGCTTGCGCGGGAATGACGAACTGCGACGAATTTGCAATTCACCACAACAGACCTTTCGCAACTCATGCGAACTCGATAGCGCTGCGTGCATCGATTGGAGCGCAAGCGCCATTCCCTGTCAACGCGCGTTGAGCGCGCCATTCGTGCATCGATTGACAGTCCAGGGGGCGGCATGTATTCAATGGACGCGATTCCCGGCAAGGAGCGGTCGCCCCGATGTTCGAGCTCGTTTCGGCCGATGTCCCGCGAGTATTCCTGGTCAACATAGCGCGCCCGCCCGCGAACGCCATGGGCTTCGACGACGTGGCCGAGCTGCGAGCCTTGCTCGAGCGGGCGGCCGCACTGCCTGATTGCGCGGCTCTGGTGTTTCGCGCCAGCGGCCGCTTTTTCAGTGCGGGCGCGGACATCAAACTGATGCACGCGGCCGGCAGAGACGAAGCCTCCATCGAGCGCCTGGTGTCCCTTGCACGCGTCATGCAGGAAGCATTCGATTGCCTCGAGCGGTTTCCCGCGCCCACGATCGCCGCCATCAACGGAATCGCGACCGGCGGTGGCCTCGAGCTTGCGCTGGCGTGCGATGTGCGCATCGCGGCCGATGATGCGCGCATCGGCCTCACCGAAACGCGCATCGGCCTCATACCGGGCGCCGGCGGCACGCAGCGCCTGACAAGAATCGCGGGTCGAGCGATCGCGAGCCGCATGATCCTGGCGGGAGAGCTGATAAGCGCGACGGAAGCGCTGCGGCTCGGGATCGTGCACGAAGCGTTGCCGCAAGCCGAAGTCGCCGAGCGCGCGCTCGGGCTCGCGCACCATTTTGCGAGCCTGCCCCGGGCCGCGTTGCAGGCGGCCAAGCGTTGTATCGCGCTTGCCCCGAGCGCCGAAGGATATGCCGCCGAAATCGCGGAGACCGAGCGCCTTCACCGCGACGAGGACACGCGCGCCGCCATCGCGGCTTTTCTCCACCGCAAGTAAGCCGCCGAAGTGGCGCGTACATTCGGGCCCGGCGTGACATGGGGCGTATGCGCTATCGCTTGCTGCCACCACGGATGACCTTGCCCCACTTCTCCATGTCGGAGCGAATGACGGACAGGAACTCGGCGGGGCTGTTGGCCACCGCGTCGAACCCGGATTTGGCGAGGAATCCGGCGACATCGGGCTGACGCAGCACCGAGCCGATATCGGCAGCGATCTTCTGCACGATCTCGGAAGGGGTTCGGGCGGGCGCGAGCACGCCGTACCAGGTCCGCGCTTCGAAGCCCGATAATCCGGATTCGGCGACCGTCGGGACCTCCGGGGCGATGGGAAGACGGCTCGAACTGCTGACCGCGATTGCGCGCAGTCTGTTCGCCTGCACGTGCGGCAAGGTGGACGTTATCGATCCGAACATCAATTGGATGTGGCCGCCGACGAGAGCGAGAACCGCGGGTCCGCTGCCCTTGTACGGGACATGGACCATGTCGATGCCTGCCATCTGCTTGAGCAGTTCCATCGCCAGATACGGCGAAGTGCCGGTGCCGCTGGAGCCGAAGCTCAGCTCGCCCGGGCGCCGCTTTGCCAGCGCGATGAGCTCCTTGAGGTTGCGTACCGGTAAGGACGGATGGACCAGCAGCAGATTGGGCGTCGATGCAATCTGGGTTACGGGCGCGAAATCCTTTACCGGGTCGTAACCGAGTTTGCGCTGGAACGGCGTGATGGTGTGCGCGTTGGTGACCATCACGATGGTATGGCCGTCGGGCGCCGCACGCGCCGCCAGCTCGGTTGCGATCGAGCCGTCGGCGCCCGGGCGATTCTCCACCACGACCGGCTGCCCCCAAAGCGTATTGAGATGCGGGGCGATGAGCCGAGACAGTGTGTCGGTGCCGCCGCCGGGCGCAAACCCGACCAGGAAGCGGACGGCCTTCGACGGATGGTCCTGTGCGTGGACGCCAGTCATTGCCACCGCGAGCGCCCATGCGAGCGCAAACGCGAGACGCTGAATACGCATACCTCTCCTCCTCCTGGCTTGCGACGCCGAATCGTACTGTGGCACACTTTAACCGCCATTCAATTCACCAGGCAAGCCTTGGCGCAGCACGCGCCGGCGAGGCGGCGACCATGATCTACATGGTGGAGCACACGTTCTCGATGCCGGAGCTCGAGGACGAATGGAACACTTGGTACGCCGGCAACCTGCATGTGCTGCTGTCGGTGCCCGGCATCGAGAGTGCCCAGCGGTTCCGCATCCCGAACACCGAGCCGCCGCGGTTCATGGCAATGTATACGGTCGCCGGTCCGGAGGTTTTCGACACCGATGCCTATCGCAGCGCCGGGGGCGGCGGAGCGAACAGCGTCCGATTCCGGCCCGCGTATCAGGTATGGATCCGAAACATCTTCGCCGGCATCGACGTGGCGCCCGAAGTGAAGCAAGGCCAGTGTCTGCTCAGCATCGATGCCGAGCGCGCATTTGCCGATGTTTCCGGCATCGCATGGCAGTGGGGGCGTTCGGTGGCGCTGCACCGGACCACGCCTTTGCGCGGTCTCGCGGTCGTCGCTGCCGCCAGGGCCCAGGACCTGCCCGCACGTCCCGGCCTCACTGTGTATGAACCGCACGGTGCGCGGCTGACATCGAATCGATGAAGTCGGCGGCAAACGATCTCACGTAAGCAACCCGGCCGAGGAGGAGGAGGCATGCGTTCCCGGATTCAGGCGGACGTGGTGATCGTCGGCGCGGGCATGGCGGGCCTGGTTGCGGCCAATCGCGCAGCCCAGCTCGGCCTCGAGCCGCTGGTGCTCGAACAGGGCGAAGCGGAAAAGTATCTCTGCAATTCGCGCTACACCGGCGGCACGCTGCATGTCGCGCTGTGCGACATCATGGCGGAGGAGGCCGAGCTTGCACAGGCCATCGAGCGGGCGACGCAGGGTTTCGTTCGCCCGGAGCTGGCACGCCTGTTCGCCGCCGAAGGCCGTCGCGTGGTGCGCTGGCTGCAGGACGAAGGCGCACGCTTCCTGAAAGCGAGCGCCTCGGCGTATCACAACTGGGTGCTCGCGCCGCCCGGACGGGTGCGTCCCGGTCTCGATTGGGAAGGGCGCGCGGGCGACGTCCTGCTGCGCAACCTGGAAGCGAATCTGCTGAAGCGCGGCGGCGCCTTATCTCGCGGCACGCGCGCGTTGCGCCTGCTGTCGGAACAAGGGGTATGCACCGGCGTGGAAGCGGTGCGCCAGGGCGAGCGCATCACCGTGTGCGCGCGTGCCGTCGTCATTGCAGACGGCGGCTTTCAGGGCGATCCGGAGTTGGTCGAAAGATTCATCACCCGCCATCCCGACCGCATCAAGCAGCGCGGCGCCGGCACCGGACGGGGCGATGGCTTGCGCATGGCTCAGGCCATGGGCGCGGCGCTCGTCGGCACCGACCGGTTCTACGGCCACGCGCTGTCGCGGGACGCGCTGCACAACGAGCAACTGTGGCCGTATCCCTACCTGGATGCGTTGGTCACGGCCGGGATCGTCGTCGACCCGGCCGGCGAACGCTTCGCCGACGAAGGCGCCGGGGGCGTTTTCGTCGCCAACATGATCGCTCAACTGGCCGATCCGCTGTCGGCGTGGGTGGTGTTCGACCATGCCAGCTGGGAAGGCCCGGGAAAGAACGGGCTGATTCCGGCCAATCCCCACCTGCCCAAGGTCGGTGGCACGTTGCATCAGGCAGCCGACCTTGCAGCGCTGGCACGGGCGGCCGGTATCGAATCCCCCAGGCTGGCCCGCACGGTGGCGGCCTACAACGACGCGCTTGCAAGCGGGCAGACGGACAAGCTCGAACCTTCGCGCAGCGCCCGCAAGGCCAAGCCGCAGCCGATTGCGACGGCGCCCTTCTACGCGGCCCCGCTGTGCGCGGGGATCACGTATACGATGGGCGGGATCGCCGTGGACGAGCATGCGCGCGCGCTCGATGCCAATGGCGCACCGATGCCCGGCTTGTACGTGGCCGGCGCAGCCACGGGCGGCCTGGAAGGCGGCCCGGCCGTCGGCTACGTCGGTGGCCTGGTCAAGTGCGGCGTGACCGGGCTGCGTGCCGCAGAGCACATCGCCGCAACCCTGCGCGAGACATGAGCATGAACCTCGCCGAGCGGGGCTTGCTGCTGATCTGGACCGATGTCGTGCCCGCGGTGGAAGCCGAGTTCAACGCCTGGTATGACCGCGATCATGTCCGCGAACGTGTCAGCGGCATTCCGGGCGTCGAGCGCGGGCGGCGTTTCGTCGCCTATCGCGGCGGTCCCAGGTACCTCGCCGCGTACGATATGCCGAGCGCATCGGTCATGACCTCCGAGCCGTATCTGGCGCTGCGCGGCGCACGCGACCCGGACAGCCTGAATTTCATTCCGCAGTTCCGCAATACCCGGAAGCTCGTCGGCACGATCACCGCGGGTGAAGAATGCGCCGAAGGGTGCGTCTGCGCGCTCCTGATCCCCGGCGGGACGCCCCGGGAGCTGCGTGCGTACATGCGGGAGACCGTCGTGCCGCGCACCATCGCGCTACCGGGTGTCGTGGCGGTGCGCTACGCCGAAAGCGATCCGGACATCGTGGCGAAGACGCGCGGGCTCAATCCGCGCGCCGGCGACCATTTTCTCGACAACGTGCTGATGATCGAAGCGACCTCGGACGAAGCGTTGTCGACCGCCTTGAGCAGCATGGCCTCGCAGCCGTTTGCTCGCGGCGCCGGTCCCGACGCTGCGCCGGCCTGCCTGCAGTTTCGCTACGGCATGCATGCGGCCGGCGGATCAAAAGGCGCTTACTAGTCCTGGGTCACAAGCTCGTCACCCCCGCGAACGCGGGGGTCCAGGCGGAATCTCGTTCTAGATTCCCGCTTGCGCGGGAATGACTTCAAATTGTGTCCTGGGTCAGAAGCTTGTCACCCCCCGCGAACGCGGGGGTCCAGGGGGGTCTCCGTTCTGGATTCCCGCTTGCGCGGGAATGACGCATTACGACGAATTTACGACTCACCACACTACCTAGAAGAGGTCGGCACGCTGGTCTTGCACAGGCCAGGCGACCTCGGCGCGCAAAACCTTGGCCGCTAGTAGCGCGCCGGGTTGGCCGGCCGCACGGCTTGCGGCCGCAGCCGTCCTGCGGCCACCTGTTCCACCAAAGCACGCTTGAGCACTTTCCCGCTCGCCGTGAGCGGCAGCGCATCGAGCGCGAGGTAGTACTCCGGCAAGTCGTACTTCGACAATCCCCGCGTTCTCAGATGCAGCAGCAACTCCTCCGGCACGAGCGAATGTCCGGCGCGCAGCACCACACCGATGCATACGCGCTCGCCGAGGCGCTCGTCGGCGACCGGGAACGCCGCCGCCTTCAGCACGGCCGGATGCGCCCGGGCGAGGTCCTCGATGCGGGCCGGATGGATGTTGCGTCCGCCGCGAATGATGATGTCCTTCTTGCGGCCCACGATGCGAAGCCGCCCCTGCGCATCGAGAATGCCGAGGTCGCCGGACATGAACCAGCCGTCGCGGTTGAATGCCTGTTCGGTCGCGCGCTGGTCGTCGAAGTAGCCGAGCATGAGGCAGGCGCCGCGCCCGCCGATCTCGCCGACCTGTCCGCTCGGCAATTCGCGGTCGGCGTCTTCGGCGTCGAACACGCGCACCTCGTAGCCGGCGCAGGCGCGTCCGCAGGTCTCGGCGATGGTTTCGGCATCGTCGTCCGGAAGTGTGTACTGGTGGGCACCGTTCTCGGTCATTCCATACACGCTTTGCGGCGTGACACTCATCGCGAGCAGCGCGCGTGCCGTCTCGCGCGGAATGGCCGACCCGCCCATATAGAACACCCTCACCGCGCCCAGCCGGCCGACGTTGCCGATGCGCGCGGCCTCGAGGATGTCGATCGCGTGCGTCGGAACGCCCATGACGTAGGTGGCATTGGTGCGCTGGATCCACTCCAGCGCGTCGCAGCCCGCCGGCAGATCGTTGACGACGAGCTCGAAGCCGCTCACGAGTGCCTGCGCCATCGCGATGGTGCCGATGGCATGCGTCAGCGGGCTCATGCTCAAGAGCACGATCTCGCGGTCGTGGCGCCAATCGGCTGCCATCGCACGCGCATTGGCGAGCAGCGTGTTGTCCGAGTGCATGACGCCCTTGGGCTCGCCGGTCGTGCCGGAGGTGAAGGCGAGCAGGACGATCTTGTCCGCATCTCTGCAAGGTTCGGGAAGGCGCGCGCTGGACGTGAGCTCCAGGGCCTGCGCAAGATCCTTCCCCGATTGCGTGACGGGTCGCAGGCGGTAGAGGCGACGAATCGATCCGAGCCCGGAGACTTGGGAAAATACGTCCGTACTGTCCGCATCGGCGCCGAAACCCTGCTGCGCGAACAAGGCCGCGCTGCCGGTGCGCTCGAGCAATGCGATCACTTCGGCGGCCGTGTAGCTCTGATGCAGGGACGGATTGCAAACGTAACCGTTGCGCGAACAGGCCAAGGTCACCGCGATGGTCTCGACGCGATTCGGCAGCCACACGGACACGCGGTCCCCGGCGCGCAATCCGGCTGCATGCAGATCGAGCGCGATCGCTTCCACCCAGGCGTGCAATTCTCCCCAACTGAGGCGGCGTGCACTATCGCGCAGCGCGGGCCGATCCGGGGCTGCGCGCGCGTTCTCCTCGAGCAGTGCGTACAGCGTAGTGTCACGCCACCAGCCCGCGCGATAGAACGCGGCTGCGCGTGCCGGATGGTGCAAGCTGAGGATCGCGCTCACGCCTGTAATCCGCTATCCCGCGAGCCGGGCGCGGAGGAATCGAGTTGTGCCATCAAGGGACGGTATGCGCGAACCGGGCTCATGGGCGTCAGCGCGAGACGGCGGCCGAGCATCGCGTCGACGACGGCAAGCCCGCGTCGTGTCACCGTCCGATCGAGCCCGACGGCCTCGAGCCAGCAGAAATCGACGTCGAGCTCGCCAATCGAAGCAGGCTCGGCGTCTGTCAGCAGCAATGCCTGCTCGGTGCCGACCGCGGGCGCGCGCTCGAGTCCGTCGAATACGTTCCGGTCCCAATTGCGCATGAGCGGCTTCCATTCGCCGGTCGAATCCCGTCCGCCGCGCGCACGGTACGGCACGCTTTCGAACACCGCCGGAGAGTCTACGGTGTAGATCGCGAGCCACGGCGCGCGCCAAGGAGTCAGACAGACGAACCGCTGCGCGGTATGAAATCCGGGCAGCGACAGAAGCACGTGCAGATGCTCGAGGTACCAGGCATCCCATTCGGCCTGCCGGCTGGTTCCGCCGAAATCCATTTCCACGACGTAGAGCATGGCCGCTGGCCGAATGCGCTGCGATGCCGGATTGGGCTCGGACTCAATCGGCCATGGTCAACCCGCCGCTCACGCTCAACACCTGGCCCGTGATGTAGTCCGCCCGGCCGCCGGCGAAGAACAATACCGCGTTTGCGACTTCAGACGGTTTGGCGAAGCGCCGGAACGGGATCGCGCGCATCAGCGCCTCGCGCTGTTTTTCCGGGATGGAAGCGAGTAGCGGCGTATCCGTCGGTCCCGGGCAGACGCAATTCACGTGCGTACCGAAGCGGGCGGTCTCGCGCGCGAG
The DNA here is from genome assembly GCA_009377585.1 of Betaproteobacteria bacterium. Taxonomy (NCBI): domain Bacteria; kingdom Pseudomonadati; phylum Pseudomonadota; class Betaproteobacteria; species Betaproteobacteria bacterium. Next base: position 19,212 of record WHTS01000048.1, on the reverse strand, counting down.
CGCCTTGGTGAACGCGATCACGGCGCCTTTGGCGCCGGAATACACCGCTTCGTTGCCGCTGCCGACGCGACCGGCATCGCTCGCGACATTGACGATTCTGGCGCCGGGCCGTGCCGTCAAGTCCGCCAGGAACGCGTGCGTCATGTTCAGCGTGCCGACGTAATTGAGGTCGATCAGGCGCCGCCACAGTTCCGGCGCCGTATCGGCGAAGCGCTCCACCTTGCTCCAGCCCGCCGCATTGACCAGGATGTCGAGCGTCCGGTTTTCCTCCTGAACGCGCCGAACCGCGTCACGAACCGAGCTCTCGTCCGTCACGTCGAGGCGCAGGAAATGGGCTTTTCCCGGCCCGGCCATTGCAGCGACGGCGCTGCGCCCGGCCTGCTCGTTGATATCTGCGACATAAACCGTGCCGCCGGCCTGCACCAGCGCCTCGACCGTCGCGAGCCCGATCCCCGATGCTCCGCCTGTCACCAATGCCAACTTGCCGTCGAATTCCATGACTGTTCGATCCCCTGTTCAATTCGACTTCGATCAAGCCACGGCCCATTTCGCCGCAGCAGCCTTGCGCGATTTGCCGGCCGGCGCGGGCACGGCCGCAGCCATCGCGACGCCGAGATTCGCATAAAGCGCCGCAATCTGTTCCACCGACATCGCACCGCTCAGCCGAAACCACGTGATCAGATGTTCCACCATCCCGATCGTGGCGAATGCGACCGGCGCCACGGTCGCATCCCCCTTCGGCCGGCCCTGTGCGTCCGCGATCAGGTCGCGGCACATCTCGTAGAAGGCCCGCTCGAGCGAGGTCACGCGCTGGCGCTGCTTCTCCGGCAGGCTGTTGCGCAGGTGGCCGAGCGCGTAAATGCGTTCGTAGGCGGCCGAAAGTTCCTGTTGCTGCAACTGCCACAAGGCATAAGCGTGGATGAATTCCCAAAGCCGCTGTCCGGGCGCTTCGGCGCGGACGAGGCTACGCACGAACTGGATGAGATCCGCGATCGTATGCTCGAGGAATGCAAGCAGGATGTCTTCCTTGGAGCGGAAGTACCAATACAGCGCCGGCGCCGTCATTCCCACCCGTCGCGCAATTTCGGTCATGCCGGCGCGCTCGTATCCGCACTCGCGGTAGATCCCGGCTGCGGCGTGGATGATGCGCCGGCGCGTCGACTCGTCGCGCTGGCTCGGCTTGCGGCGCCGGGAGGCTGTGCTCGAAGACGCGCGTTTGCGCAGCTTCGCGTTCGACTTGCCGCGCGTGCCCGAATGGCTGGCAGGTCGCGTTGCGGCCATTGCTCAGCGGCTCATGCGCACGATCTCGGCCTCGCCGTAGCCGAGCTCGAGAAGTATCGAACGGGTATGCTCGCCGAGCGTCGGCGGCGGGGATTGGATGCGGGCGGGCGTGCGTGAAAATTGAACCGGCACCGAAGTTGTGACCATCGGACCGGCTTGCGGGTGAACGTAGCGGTGGAAGAACCCGGTTTCGACCAGATACGGATCGTGCGGCAGATCGCTCAGCTTGCGCACCGCGCCGTTCGGGACGTCGGCCGCATCGAGCCGCGCCTGCCATTCGGCCGTGGTGCGCTTCGCCATTTCCTCGCCGACGATCCGATAGAGCTCCGGGAAGCGCTTGGAACGCTCCGCGAGCGTCGCGTAGCGCGGGTCTTCGCTCAGCTCCGGCCGCTCGCAGGCTGCGAACAGCTGCTTCCACTGCACATCGCTGGTCGCCATGAGACAGATGTGACCGTCCCGGGTCGCAAACGGACGCCGATGCGGCGTGAGGGCCCGTTCGTAGCCCAGCTCGCCCATGGGCTGGTCGAATGCGCCCTCCCAAAGGTGCTCGATCAGATTGAACGACAGCATCGTCTCGAGCATCGGCACCTGCACCTGCTGGCCTTCGCCGGTGCGGGCGCGGTGCACCAGCGCCATACCGATCGACGAGGCGAGCACATGGCCGCAGAACTTGTCGGCGATCACGGTGGGAAAATACCGTGGCTCACCGTAAGCCCGCTCGGTGATGCCCGCAATGCCGCTTTCGCCCTGGATCACGTCGTCATAAGCAGGCCGATCCCGATTCGGCCCGTCGGGACGATAGCCGGGCGCGCAAGCGTAGACCACGCGCGGGTTCCGGGCCGCCACGGCGGCATATCCGATGCCGAGCCGGTCCGCCGATTGCGGGCGCATGCTATGGACGAAAACATCGGCGCCCTCGATCAAGCGCTGCAACGCCTGCAGCGCCTCGGGCTGCTTGAGGTTCAGGACCACGCTGCGCTTGTTGCGATTCATGCCGAGGAACATCGCGCTCATGCCCGGATAGCGGGCAGGTCCGATGCTGCGGTTCAGGTCACCGCCCGGCTGCTCCACCTTGACGATGTCGGCGCCGTAGTCGCCCAGGATTTGGGTCGCGACCGGTCCCAGGATGAACTGGGTCAGGTCGACGACGCGCAATCCGACCAGCGGACCTGCGGCTTTCGGTGCATCCGCCGCGCTCAAGCCTGCGCCTCCATGCGCCGCTTCACCATGCGAAGCGGCGTGTACGTGATCACCTTGGTGCCGTCCTGCTTCACGATCTCGTTGCGGGTTCGCACCAGGCCGCGGTCGGGACGGCTGCGGCTTATCCGTGCCTCCACCACTTCGACTTCCACGTGAATGGTGTCGCCGGCGAAAACCGGGGCGAGCACATCGAGCTCCATGTTGAGAAAGGCGAGCGCGGTGTGCTGCATGGTGGCTTGCGCCAACAGACCCTCGCAGATCGCGTAGGAGAGCATGGCCGGGGCGAAACGCCCGGCAATCGCCGACTCCTTGCTGCGAAACTCGGCATCGGTGAACAGCACCTCGGTGAGCCCCGTGCAGTTCACGTAATTCACGATGTCCGCATCGGTGATCGTGCGCCCGACCGTCTTGAATCGCCTGCCCACGGGCAGGTCCTCGAAATGGAATCCGGTACCTACGGTCTCCACGTCCTCGCCCCCTCGTGGCCGATCAGTTGACTACCAAGCAAGCACTGTCCTACGCTTGCCATGCAAGATTAACGGCCATTCAATAACCGGGCAAGCGAGCGTCGAAGGAGCGCGTGAATACGAAAGACGATGCCAGGGTGGCTTTGGTCACCGGCGCGAACCAGGGGATAGGGCTGGCGGTTGCGCAGCGCCTGGCCGCGGACGGCATGACGGTGTTGGTGAACGGCCGTCGTCCCGAGGCTGTGGCCGAGGCGGTACGTTCGCTTTGTGAGGACGGTAAACGAGCGCATGCCCTGGCCGGCGACGTTGCGAGCGGCTCCGAAGTCGCGCACATGTTCGAGCAGATCGAGAGCCGATTCGGCCGCCTCGATGTGGCGGTGAACAATGCCGGCATCGCGCCACGGGTCGCGGGCCGCAGCATGCGCGTGGAAGAGACGCCCCAGCCGGACTGGGAGCGCACGCTCGCCGTCAATCTGACCGGGGCATTTCTGGTCTCGCGCGCGGCGATCGCGTTGATGAAGCGCAACCGCTGGGGGCGCATCGTCAACATGACGTCGCAGTCGGGCCGCATGTATACGGGATTCGGCAGCGCTTGCTACGCGGCCTCGAAGGCGGGCCTGATCGGCTTCTCGCGCGTGCTTGCAGGCGAGGTCGGTGCGGACGGCATAACGGTCAACTGCGTTTCGCCGGGACGCATCAAAACCGCCATGGCGGCAACCTTCTCGAACGAGTCCGAGGTCGATCGGCAGTACGTCGCGCGCACGCCCGCCGGCCGGGTGGGCTACGGCGAGGACGTGGCTGCCGCAGTTTCGTTTCTCGTCTCGGACGAGGCTTCGTTCATAACCGGTGCCGTCATCGACGTCACCGGCGGCTTTTTCATGCCCTGATTCACCGTCATCCACCTGGAGACCGCAATGCCAGACCCGCGTACTGCGACCCGCTTTCGCCCCGCCGGCGTCGACTTCGCCGCGTTCGCGCCGCGCCATTTCCTGTGGCAGCTCGACGGCAAGGTGGCGACCATCACGCTCAACCGCCCGGAGCGCAAGAATCCGCTGACTTTCGAGTCCTACGCCGAGCTGCGGGATACCTTTCGGGCCCTTGCCTACTCGGACACGGTGAAGGTGGTGGTGATCCTGGGCGCGGGCGGCAATTTCTGCTCCGGCGGCGACGTGCACGAGATCATCGGGCCGCTGGTGGCGATGCAGCGCGAGGACGACATGCCGGGATTGCTCCAGTTCACCCGCATGACGGGCGACCTGGTGAAGGCGATGCGCGCCTGCCCGCAGACGATCATTGCGGCCGTGGACGGCGTGTGCGCCGGCGCAGGCGCGATTATCGCGATGGCCTCGGACCTGCGCTGCGGCACCTTGCAAAGCAAGGTTGCCTTCCTGTTCGTGCGCGTTGGCCTTGCGGGCGCCGACATGGGCGCATGCAATATCCTGCCGCGCATCATCGGCGCGGGACGCGCCGCCGAGCTGCTCTACACCGGCCGCTCCATGGACGGGGCCGAGGCCGAGCGCTGGGGATTCTATAACCGGCTGTGCGCACCCGAAGCGCTGGCAGCGGAAGCAACCGAGCTGGCGCGATCGATCGCAGCCGGGCCGACCTTCGCGCATGCGATGACCAAGCGCTGCATTCATCAGGAGTGGAGCATGGGCATCGACGAAGCGATCGAGGCCGAAGCGCAGGCGCAAGCGATCTGCATGCAGACCAGGGACTATGAGCGCGCCTACAACGCGTTCGTGGCCAGGCAACGCCCCGTGTTCGAGGGCGACTGAACACCAAGCGGCAGAAAAGTGATCCGGCGCTCACCCACAGGTCTCGAACGAGAGCTCGAGACTGCCGCATTGCCACGCTTGCCAATTTTTCGATTTCGCTGGCGCCGCCTATTGGCAGACGACGGTGGCGTTGCCGTCGCGGTCCCACATCGGGGTCGTCGTCGGGTACTTGAGCGACGGCAGCGCAACAGTGACGGTGCCAGTCATGCCGACGCGCCGGGGAGTCTTGGACTCCATGGCGATCTCGACCAGATTCAGACCCTTCTCCTGCCACTTCCGCTTGATCTTCCCGCCCACGTGGATGATGTCTCCCGCCAAGTGGAATTCGGTGATGCGGAAGGTAGCGGCCCTCACGCGCCCGTAGATGCCCATCCAGTCGGACACAACCCGCTCCCACAACATCAGGCAGGAGTTGTTCTGCAGGAATATGCCGGGGGCGGCGCCTCGCTTCTGGGCGACGCGGTCGTTGTGGTGCAGGCCGGGGTAGTTCCGGGTCGCGCCAACGAACATGATCATGCGCTGGACGGTTAAATTGAAGTCAACGGCGGGGATATCGTCACCCTCGTTGACCTGCTCGAAGTAGACCTGGGGCGGTATCGGCCAGCGAACCGTGGTATCGGCAGTCGGGTAGAACGTAGTCATGTGTAGAGCCTTCTCGTGCAATGACGATGCAGGAATGCGCCTTGTGTTCGTCCTGGCATCTACCGGACGATGTCTTTCTCATCCTTGCGGGTGAACCGATAGTTGCCTTGGGTTGCCTTGGCTACGAGCTGGCCGTTCTGGTTGAAGTAGCTCGTGGTATAGCCCAGGAAGGCGCCGACGCCGACGCGAGTCTCCTTCGGCGTGACGTGACTCAATATGCGACCCATGGTGGTGAGCCTGTCGCCCAGGCAGACAGGCTCGAAGAACTCGATCGTCATGTCGGTGAAGAAGCCGGCGTTGGTCGGCGGCATCGGCGGGTCACCGGCCGAAGGCGAGCGAGCGGCGAGCTGGGATTGGAAATCGACGTCCGCGTCCAGGGGAAAGCGTGTGGTTTGGCCCGGCCGCCAGTTGCCGCTATAGGTGGGGACCTCCTTGACCATGGCCCACGGTACCACCTGGCTGCGATAGCCGGCCATCCTGGCGACTTCTTCATCCCAGTAGGTCAGGTTGCCGATCTCGGCCGGTTCGCAGTAGCGCGAGAGCATGACCTTGTCGACGCGCTCGTCGGCTACCATGATGATGCCGCCGGAGTAGTCCTCACCGATGTGCTTGGCGGTGTCTTCCCAGGTTACGTTGGGATCTCCTCCTTGGGTCCGTGCCGTTGCTTCGCTCTCATCAGGTGTGGCCATCGTTCCCTCCATTCGCACTGTATCGCTCGCCTCAGAGCAAGCGCTCGAGGCGTTGCCACACACACATCGCGCGGTGGCAACACGAGCTACATGTCGCTTATCCCCGATGGGACATCATCACGTGGACTTCGGCTGTAGCGGTGACGGCGTCAAATTAGCCCGCAGCAGCCCCCACTGTCAATGAACCGACCGGTGTCGGTAGCGTAAGAACGAACATGCGCTCATCCTGTCGGAGTGAAATCAGACGTGAAGCCGGAGCTGGAGGAGAAGGCAAACCGGAGCGCGTAAGGCGCAGCAAGATCAATCCGAATGATCGTCCCGCGGACTCGAGCTCCGAATGCTTAGCCTGATTCTCTCCACCATCGCCTTTTTCGTCGCGAGCTACTATATCAAGCGATACCTGGAGGAGATCGGGATACCCAAAGGCTTCACTCGGGGAATTGTCATTTTCGTTCTTGCCGCTGTGATTGCCTACGCCGTCGCATACGTTGTCGGCTGGATTGCAACTTGATCGCAGCCAAGGAGGTGGCTTTGGACGCGTCTTGGCCAACGACGACGATCTATCCCGCCTCGACCCGCGCGCAGTACGCCTCGATGGTCCGCCTCCACGCGGGCCGAGCCAGGCACCGATCCCGATACGACGCGATTCCCGGATACGGCGCGATCAATCCCTCGTCCTTGATGCCAGAGAGCACGTGCGCCATCAGGATGTCGGCGACGGTGAAATCCTTTGTCGCGACGAAGTCGCGATCAGCGAACCAGCGCTCCAGGTTCGCCAGCACCCGATTCGCCCAGCCGACCAGGAACTCGCGGTGCTTGCCGCAGCTGCCATCCGCCGTCCAGTCGAGCACCAGCAGGCTGAGCAGCGGCGGCTCGAGCGAGTTCATCGCGGCGAAGCACCAGCGCACCACCTGCGCCTCGCCGGCGCGGTCGCCGGGGATCAGGCGGCCGGACTTCTTCGCCAGGTAGACGAGGATGGCGGCGGATTCGGACAGCACCAACCCGTCGTCGTCGATCGACGGGATCTGCTCGAAGGGGCTGAGCCGGCGATAGGCTTCGGTGTTCAGGTCGTGTGCGGGGTGGTCCATGCCGGCCAGTTCGAACGGCAGTTGCATCTCTTCGAGCGCCCACAGCACGCGCAGGTCGCGGGTGTGGCCGCGCGCGACAGCGTTGACCTTCGAAAATCCGTAGAGCTTGAGCATGGTGACGTTCCTTCGTTGAAGCTGCCCTGTTGCGAAGAGTACCGACATCCTAACGCCGGCACATGCGGCGACCTTCGCGCATGAGCTATTGATCGTTCCGTATTGGACGACAGTCCAATACGGACGCGACGCTCCCCTCTCCCCCCGGGAGAGGGGTTGGGGGTGAGGGACGAGCGTGACATGAAATAGGGAACGCTCGATAGGCACGTTTACTGAAAACGCGTCTTCGACATCGACATCAAGCAGTGCCCGAATGTGGCGGGCGACTCAAGATCATCGCCGCCATCGAAGGGCCCGCCGTCATCACCCGCATCCACACGCATCTGGGGCTACCCGCGCGTGCGCCGCCACGCGCCCCGGCGCGGCTCATGTGATTGATTGCGAGAACCTGCACCCGGCGGCGCGCTCCAATCCTGGAGCATGGGTACCGAGAGGAGGCAACGGCCATGGGCGACGTCCGCTTCGACACTGCCGCCGCGCATCGCGTCGTGGACCTGCGATCCGATACCGTGACGCGGCCCTCCGCGGAGATGCGCGAGGCGATGAAGGCCGCCGCGGTCGGGGACGACGTCTACGGAGAGGACCCGACGGTGAACGCGCTCGAGCAGGAGGTGGCGGCGATCCTGGGCAAGGAGGCGGCGATGCTCACGCCTTCGGGAACGATGGCGAACCAGATCGCGATCCTCCTGCACGCGCGACCGGGGGAGTCCGTGATCTGCGAGGAGGGCTCGCACGTGTACGTCAACGAGTCGGGCGCGGGGGCGGCGCTCGCCGGCGTGCAATTCGACCTCGTGCCGCTGGCGGAGCGGCTCTCCGACGCGGCGCTCGAGGCAGCCTGGCGTCCGGAGGAGATCCACGCCGCGCCATCCTCGCTTCTCGTCGTGGAGAACACCCACAATCGCGCCGCGGGGCGCGTGCTCGCGCAGCGGGAGATCGCCCGCATCGCCGCGAAGGCGCGCGCGCTCGGGCTGCGCACGCATTGCGACGGCGCGCGGCTGTGGAACGCCGCGGTCGCCGCGGGCGAGGCGGAGCGCGACCTCGCCGCCGGCTTCGATACGGTCGCGGTGTGCTTCTCCAAGGGCCTGGGCGCGCCGGTCGGATCGGCCCTCGCCGGCTCCGCGGAAGCGGTCGGCCGGGCCCGCCGGCTGCGCAAGCGGCTGGGCGGCGGCATGCGCCAGGCCGGCGTGCTCGCCGCGGCCGCGCTCGCAGGCCTGCGCCGGCGGTCGCGCCTCGCGGAGGACCACCGGCGCGCCGCGGCGCTCGCTCGGGGCCTCGCCGCGCTCGCCGCGCCCGCGTGCCGCCTGCGCGTGGAAATCCCCGATCCGCCCACCAACATGGTCTACTGGCGCATCGAGGGGGCGAACGGCGATGCTCTGGCGAAAATGCTGGCGCAGCGCGGCGTGCTCATGCTGCACCTGGGCGGGGGCTGGCTGCGCGCGGTGACGCATCTCGACGTCACGGATGAGGACGTCGGGCGGGCGCTCGACGCCGTTCGCGCCGACCGCGCGTCTCCCGGGGCGCTCCGCGTTCCCGCTACTTGATATACAGCGGGCGGGAACAGACGGACCTGTCGCCGATCACCTCGCAGCCGGTTGCGGTCACGCAGACCTGCTCGCTCGCTCCCACGTAGCCGATGCCGGGCAGGAACACGTGCAGAGGGCAGTGGAACACCTGCCCGGCCTCCAGCTTGAGCGGGTTGTCCGGCGTAAGCGACAGGATCCCGGCATCGGACCAGCGCTCGTTGGAGGCGTAACCCGAGCGGTGCTGCATCTCGAATCCCGCGGCGACCAGGTGATCACGGGCCGCAGCGTCGACCTCATGCGCCGTGCGGCCCGGGGCCATCACCCGCAGGAGCCGCTCCAGCGCCTCGTGTGTCGCGTCGAGCGCCTCGCGCACCCGGCGCGGCGGCTCCCCGAACCATATCGTGCGGATCATGCAGCCGACGTAGGTCTTCACGAAGATTCCCGGCTCGATCCAGACGCCGTCGCCGCGGGCGATGCGCCGCGCGTTGCGCTCGCGCGGCGTGCGCACCGCGTGCATGTGCAGCATGTGTGGCCCCACCTGGCACACCGTGCCGCCGGTCGCCGAGTAGTAGTATTCGTCGCCGAGCAGCGCCTCGTGGCCCTGGGCGAGGTGCATGACGACGTCCCATTCGCTCCAGCCCGGCTCCAGCGCCTCGATGGTGCGCGCGAGGGCCCTGCGATTGACGTTATTCGCCCGGCGTATGCATTCGAGCTCCGACGCGGAGCGGCATACGCGGATCTGCTCCACGCGGAAGTCCGCCAGCCGGACGCCGGGAAGCAGGCTTTGCAGCCGCAGGTAGTCCTCCACCGGCGTGACGCGCAGGTTGACGCCGATCCGGCTCTGCGCAAGCCCGATCCGCTTCAGTATGTTCGCGGCATAGAGAACGGGATCGTAGGGATTGATCGGGCCTTCGTCCGGATACTCCACCCATTCGTCGACGAACGAGCAGCAGCGATGGGTCATCGCCTCCAGCCGCCGCACGATGCCTATCGGCCCGCCCTCCCACACGATCAGCCATTGGGGGCTTTCGGCGGCGTAGAAATCGACCCGCGTGCCGGTCAGCCACGAGAAGTCCCGCGCCGTGGTGACGATCGTGGCGTCGACCTCGGCGCGCGCCATGTGGCGCTTGACGCGCTCGTGGCGCGCCTCGTACTCCGCGCGGGGAAACGGCAACTCATAGGTCACCGGGGTGTAGAGATCTGCCGGGGGGGTCGACTCGCTCACGGACGCCACGTCTGGAGTTCGACGCGTCGCTCCCGTCGTCATCCGGCGACGGATGCGTCGCGATCAAGCGCAAAGACGGTTACGGTTTACCCCCATCAGACCCTGCGGCCGTCCCGGCGTTCCAATCAGCCTGAACACCTATGCGACCGGAGGCTCCGGCCTCGGCCGCAACGGCGTGAAGCGTGATTCGACTTCGGTGCCTTCTTTCTTCCTCAGCTCTTCATCCTTCATCCCTCGTCGCGCGGCTGGATGGCGCTCCCGGCAACGTCCGGCATCTGGAATACTTGGACGCGGCCGGTTCCGGCAAAAGAGACGGTCGTGGTGCGGAGCCCGACCTTCGGCTCTTCGGCCATGTGCGGTCAGATAGTCAGCATCGAGCGCAGGGCAGGTGTGCGCCCGTCAGCGGACCTTGGCGACGACCCCGTATCCGACGTCAGCTTTTTCATCATGGCATTGGCAGCTCGCGACCCACTCGGCAACAGCGTACAGTTCCAGAATCGCGTGCCGCGGATCCTCGCTAGAAACTTTAAGCCCGGAGGCACGCTCGACATATCCTTCAAGGATCAGGAGCTCGAAACGGCTTTCGCCAAGCGGCTTGGCGTGCCGCTCTTCCTCGCCAACGTGTCGCAGCAGGTCTATCAGATGGGCCGTGCCGCCGGGCTCAGCAAGGAAGACGGTTCGTCGCTCGTCAAGGTGTACGAGCGGCTTGCGGGCGTGAAGGTCAGCGGCGACGATAGCGTCTGAGAAGTTCGTCGCTCCCGCAAACGCTACGCGCGAGGTGGCCCTTGGCGTCGAATTGAACAACACGGTCCAGGCATTGGATTCCCGCACAATCGATTTGTGCCTGGGCTTGTTCGTTGGTGCACCCGTTTCGCTAGGCCGATACGGCCATCCAGCTGCACACGCTGCTGGACTTGAGAGGGGCAATTCTCTAAGAGCAACCCTTGCTTCGTCACCAACTCGGAGATCGGAACACCCGCATCGATATCGGCCTTGCGCATGGTGTCGGCAGCGACAATGCGCAGACATACTTCCAGCACGGGGGCGAGCTTGTTCTGTGGGAGTATCAAATCAAAGGCGTGCGGAGCGCGATTCGGCGCTCACGCTGAACTGCTCGCACTGAAAGATCGATGTCTTTATGGGCAGCTCGAGCCAAGCTGCGAAGGACGCCCAGAAAGCTACCCGCACCGTACCCATCGTCTTTGCTGGAGTTACGATCCAGTCGCCTCAGGCCATGCCCCGGCTCTTACCCGCGGCGGTAGGGGTAGCAGCGCGCGGGATCCAATGTGAGGCCATAGTGCCGGGCCAATACCTTGATGTCCTCGCCGTGCTTCGGATAGGGATCGGCGTTCGCCGGCCCCACCACGATCGGCCGGAACGACGTTTCATCCTCGCCGGCCGGCGGCAGCATGGCGGTAGCGAGCCCCGCGCCTTCGCGGTCACGCAGGGTAACGAAGATCGGCATCACCTTTTGCACGTGGCTCTTTAGCCTGATCTTTTGCTCGAACGCCCATTTCGAGGTAGGCGGCACGAACGTCTTCTCCGCCTCTTCGGCCGCCCGGCGAAAGTGTTTCTCGACCGCGTGGTTCATGAGTTGCGATTCCTTGCTCGCCTCGCCCTCGGTCTCCATCCTGAACCAAGTGCCGTTTGGTCCATCGCATACGAACTGCATACGCCCACCTCTCGGAAAAGCCTCGTTGAGGATAGAGAAACCACCATCTTGCGTGAACGCCGATGCATCCACCGGCTCCCAGGCGGAACATTTTGCGCCTCGCGCACCTGCGCAGCAACACCTTGGGACACTATCGGCGAAAAGCGCTCGTTTCTCGACCGAGATTCGTGTCAATACAACATGCGTCGGTCCGACCCCGTCGTTCTCGCCGGAACCCTTCATCGTCCCGAATCACCTGACTCCGACGCCCCTTTCGGAGGGGCGGAATGACAGCAGAGACCGGCGGCTACATCTTCTCGATCAGTTCCATCTGAGCGCCGTCGGGGGCCTCGATAAAGGCGACGTGGCGGCCGTTGCTAACCTGCTCCAGCATGATGTGCGCGCCATTGCGCTTGAGCTTGGCGATCGCGCCGGCGTAGTCATCGGTCTGCAGGGCGATGTGCTCGATCCCCATCATCTGTTTGCGATTCTGGGCCGCGCTGATGGTGGTGACGTTGAGCTGCAGCCCGTGCAGGTTGAGCTGGATGTTGCCGTTGGCGGCCTCATTCTTCATCGTCGCGCCGAAATTGTCGATGTAGAACTGCGCCGTCTTCTTGGGGTCGTACGTCTTGATGTGGACGTGTCCGATTTCCATGGCCATGCTCGTCTCCTCCGGTGGGGTTCGGCTTAAGGGGAATAGGAAATTGAACCATCATTTTTCCCATCCGCGACTGTAAGGCCGGCCCAACAGGCGGTCAATCGCGCGCTGTCGGTGGCGATTTCGTAGTAGCACCTGATGGTCACGGTCGCGAAGCTCTGCCGTCCCGGTGGGGACCGCGCTGTCGTCGCCGAATCTCTTCTGCTGAAAACAGCAACTGCTGATCAGCAATCGATCGAGGCAACGTGCGAGCTCGAACTTGGTCGGTTGCTACGCCAGGGCAGGTGACCAGCTTGTCACGATTCAAGTAGCTCGAACCCGCCTTTGTCTGCGGGGCAGTCCGGGCAAGTCCAATCCGCTGGTATATCCTCCCAGCGCGTTCCGGGCGCAATGCCCTCCTCCGGCAGACCCATTGCTTCGTCGTAGGCAAACGCGCACAGCATGCACTTCCATGATCGTTCCCCGGGCTGTGCACCTTTCGTAGCGACAGCCGACTGCGTGACCGGGTTAGGGAATCGGACGATGAGCCCTTCCAGGCCCTCAGAACCGGCATGAATCTCGAATGGCCTCTCTTTGTTCGAGACGTATACCAGGGTCATGGCCTTCGCTTCTTTGTTCTCGTGGATCAGGCTAAGCGATCTACTGACCTTCGAGGATTCTAGTCGCCGAACGGCAGCCTCTCTATTCGCCGAACGCAAACGCCTGCGCAACCCTGCTACAGTTCGGAGCAGCGGACGCTTGGCGCCCGCCAAGTTCAATAAGGGGCCGCAGCTGATGACAGCCGAGTACGAATCCTTCCTGACCGACGAAGTCAAGGACTTGATTGGAGTGGAGTCGGCATGGAGCGCCTATTCCGAGCCCATCTCGACCTCCGAAGTCCGCCGCTTCGTCCACGCCATTGTGGACGACAACCCCGTGTACTACGACGAGGTGTACGCACGCGGCACCAAGTACGGTGAGGTGGTCTGTCCTCCCCTCTATGCTTCATTTGCCTTTCGACGCGCGTATGGCACCCCGGACCCGCTCGACCGCCTCAAGACCGACCGGGACTGGGATGCCTACGGTGGCGGCGGCGCTTATCGACAGGTCCTCCCGCGCGTGCCGCATGGCTTCCAACGCATGGTCAACGGCGGCTCGGAGATCGACCTCTACAAGCGCCTTCGGCCCGGCAAGCGCGTCCGCACGAAGGTTCGGTACCACGACATCCGGGAACGTATCGGCAAAACGGGACCTATGGCCATCGTCATCACCGAGACAATGTTCCAGGACGACGACGGCGACCTCATCGCGCGAGCACGGCAGACCGCCATCTTTCGCTAACCCCGACCACGCACGGAGTCACCTTAAATGGGATACGCAACGCAGCGCTACTTCGACCACGTCAAGGTCGGGGATGAGCTTACCCCCGTAGAGAAGGGACCGATGAGTCCGGCGCACATCATGCGCTGGTCTGCGGCGTCCGAGAACTGGCATCGGATCCACTATGACTATCCCTTCAGCACCGGCCATGACAAGAACCCTGGACTCCTCATCAATGGTTCCTGGAAACAGCACCTCCTCGCCCAGATGCTCGACGAATGGGCCGGCCTCGAAGGATGGGTCGCGAAGATCTCTTTTCAGTACCGCGCCATGAACATCGAATGGGAAACCCTCACCGCATGGGGAAGAGTGACCAACACCTATGAGAAGGACGGTCTCGGTATCGTCGAGTGCGAGACCGGCATTCGAAACGACCGCGGCCTCGAAAGCACACCCGGCTCCGCGGTCATCGTTCTGCCAATCAGGGATGGAAAAGCCGTGCCGTATCCCTTCGCACCATTTGAGGGCTGAGAAGCCCAGTCTTTATGAGAACAGACTGATACTTTGCTCGGTGGAGGGCTTGCGCAATGCAGACAGCACTGATTACAGGAGCGAGCCGCGGCATCGGTCGCGAAGTTGCTCGCGCGCTCGCATCCGAGGGCTGGCGCGTGCTAGCCGGGGTCCGGAAGCCGGAGTCGGCGCCCCCAGGCACACAGGTCGAGATCGTCGATATGGCCGATCCCGAATCGATCGAAGCCTTGGCGAAACGGCTTCTTGCGCGGGACGAACGGCTGGATGCGCTCGTGAACAACGCCGGCGTATATAGAGAACCCGCGCGCCGGGTTTGGGACGTCAACGTGCTCGGCCCGTTGCGCCTTACGCGGGCGCTTCAGACGCTCCTCAACCCGAATGCCCGCGTCGTCATGGTGACGAGCGGTCTCGGCCAGACTTCGGCGCAGCCTCGCAGCCTGGTCAAGCGCCTGTCGAATCCGAAGCTATCCCTCTCCGACTTGGAGCACTTGGCCGAGGAGGCCCCCGGGGGTTATGGGCAAAGCAAGGCTACGCTCAACGCTTTGGCCAAGGTGTTCGCAAAGCAACTCGCGCCGCAAGGAATCCTGGTGAACGCGATAAGCCCCGGATGGGTCCGCAGCGATATGGGCGGATCCAGCGCGCCGCGCTCGCTGCAGCAGGGCGCGGACAGCGTGCTGTGGGGCGTGAGGTTGCCACCCGGCGGCCCCGCGGGCGGGGTGTTCCAGGATGGAAAGCCGATCGAATAGCGCTACAGCGCGTACCGTCCAGCCTGTCGAGCGCACTGGAATCCGTCGCGGCGGCGCTACCGCTCGCTCGCCCCGGCTCAACCGACTCCGAATCCCCTGCTGATCGCGGCATCACACCGGCCGCTTGGCCATCCAGAAGAACAGCGAACCGACTGCGGCAAGACCGGCGATCAGCGTGAAGCCCGCGCGATAGTTGCCCAGCCAGTCGGCGAACGCGCCAGCGATGAGGGGCCCGCCGATCTGGCCGATGACCATGATCATCGACGACAGGCCGAGAATCATGCCGATCGAGTTGCGGCCGAAGTAATCGGCCCGCATCGCGGAAATGAACGGTCCGCGCAGTCCCCAGCCGACACCGTGCACCAACGCAGACAGCACCAGGATGACCGGCCCGGCGGCATAGGTTAGCGTCAGCATGCCGGTCGCGTGCAGCAGCATGGTGAATGCGGTGACTTTGCGCTTTTCGACGTGTTCCGGAATGACCCAACCGCAAACGACGCCGACGAACTGCCCTGCGGTCGCAAGGGTGATGTAAAGCGACGCCAGTGCCAGCGAGTAGCCGAGACCTTCCTTGATGTGGACGATGGCGTGCACGTTGATCGCCGTCACCACGAAGAGCGAGCAGGCGTGGCCGAGCGACAGGAACCAGAAGGATCGGGTACGTAATGCCTGGCGGGCCGTGTAGTTTCCGTCGGCGGGCCTTGCGCGCCGCGCCGGCGGCGCTGGGTCTACAGAGGTGGAGCTGGGGCTTGCGGGTGCGGCCGCCGGCGGCAAGCCGTCGATGCGCTGGCCTACGTCTTCGGGGCGGCTGCGTACCATGCTCGCAAGCGGCCAGCCGAAAACGATGAGGATCACGCCGGAACCGAAAGCGGCGGCACGCCAGCCGTAAGTCTGGATGACCCACGCAACCGCAACTACGAACAGCCCACCCACCGCGGCGCCGAACTGGGACGACGACAGTGCGCGAGCCCGCCGTCTCTGGAACCACTGGATGATGGCGACGCTCACCACCATGTTGCTGCACATGCTGGCGCCCAGTGCAAGCACGACGAACGCGGCATAGAACGTCGCCAGCGTATCGGTCTGGCTCAGCAGCATAAAGCCGATGCCGAAAAGCATCACGCCAGCGCGAACAATGCGCTGCGAGCCGAAGCGGTCGACCAGCCAGCCCAGAACGGGGCCCATCAGGGCGGATTCGGTGGATTTGAGCGCCGCGGCGCCCGACAATGCCGTCTTGCTCCAGCCAGTGTCCTGCACCAGCGCGGCGAGATACGCGCCGAATGCCTGATTCAGCAGCATGCTTTGAAAAAACTGCAGCGTGCCGCCAGCGAACACCACGCGCCAGCCGTAAAAGTGTTTCATGGTTCGACGATAGCATGACGCAGCGGCGTCACAGCACATTGGCTCGATTTGCGTCAGCCGATGGCCTGGTGGCGCCTGCCTGGGCCCACCGAATAAACTGAAGGGATTCCGACCGAATCAAGTATTTGCAGCGGGGACTGCGGTCGGCGCACATGGCCTTGGTACATCGCCCGCTCCGCGGTGGTCGCGCGGGAAAGGTGGTTCGAATTTGCTGTCCCCACCTGATCCACCCGATCGAGCGGCTGGAGCGTGCCTACCAGGAGAACATTCTGCCGGTTTATCTGGGACTGCTGAACGGCCACGACCCGGACGGTGGGCTTGAGGGGCGGCCGGCCCACGGGCACTAGCCGAACAGCGGGTTCGTTGCTCCGAAAGCGTCGATTGCAGTTCCTGTGATGGCCGTGCTGCGGTCGCTGGCCAGGAAAACCGCAACGTCCGCTATGTTCTCCGGTGTCGCGATCTTCGGGTTCCGAGCGACGCCAGTCGCGTTGAACGCCTCTCGGTAACCCTCCGTGTCCACCGCGCCCGGGCAGATGGCGTTCACGTCAATCCCGTACTGCTTGACCTCCGCTGCCAGCGACTCGGTGAAGCTGATGAGCCCGGCCTTCGTGATGCGGTACGCGCTGCGGCCGGCCGCACCCTTTCGCCCGCCGAGGGATGAAATGTTGATGATCTTGCCGTAGCCGCGCTCAATCATTCCCGGCAGCAGCGCCTTCGTAATCAGGAACGCGCCGGTCATGTTCACATTCAGCACATCACGGAAAAGCTGCGGGTCGAATTCGGCGACCGGGATGCGCGGGTGGATGATGCCGGCATTGTTGACCGATGTCGACTCCGCCGAATTTTGCGATTGCGGCACCGGCGGCGGCGTTGATCTCGCTTTCGACGCCAAGGTCTGCTGGTGCGGCAAGCGCACGGACGCCCATCGCCTCAGCCTCGGCAGCCAGGGCCCGAAGCTTGTCCTCGCTGCGCGCCGTCACGACGATGTTTGCACCATTGCGTGCAAACGCCAGTGCTATCGCGCGTCCGATACCCTGTGATGCGCCCGTCACAAGGGCTGTGCGGCCTTCCAACTGTTTCTTGGTCAAAGCATAATTCTGGCGTCTGGTGCTCATTTTACGGGTAAGACAGGCATGCGATATCTCCATACCATGGTACGCGTTTCCAACCTCGGGCAATCGCTCAAATTCTTCGAAATGCTGGGTCTGAGCGAAGTGCGCCGCAGGGATAGCGAAAAGGGCCGCTTTACCAATCTGCACCTGGCGGCAAGGGACGACGTCGACGTCGCAAAATCGGTGCGCGCGCCGACGCTCGAACTTACCTACAACTGGGACCCGGAGGAGTATATGAGTGGGCGCAATTTCGGCCACCTCGCGTTCGAGGTCGACAACATTTACGAAATGTGCCAAACGCTGATGGATAACGGCGTCACCATCAACCGCCCCCCGCGCGACGGCCACATGGCCTTTGTCCACACACCGGACGATATTTCCATCGAGCTCCTGCAGAAAGGCGAGCGTCTTGCGCCGCAGGAGCCTTGGGCGTCAATGGAAAATATCGGTAGCTGGTAAGCCCGCCTTAGCGCGGATGGTGCCATCGGTCTATGTGATGGGAAGTGACGAGGTCGAGTCTTGGCAATCACGCACCCAGCTCATTTGCGGCAGCGACCGCGCCTGGCCGCTCAGCGGCACCCGACGTGGGGTGAGTTGGCTCGTTTGCAAGACTTTGACCTCGACGGGTCCTGTCAACGGGTTCCGGAATCGGGACTGGTCGACATGCGACTCTAGACATGATCCGGAACAGACCGCTATCGAGCCGGAGGCGCCGTTGAACTTGCGGTCTATGTCGGGCGGCAATACTTCGGTTACCTGCCCTTCGACCTCTGATGCCCTGGAACGACAATCAGCTCCGCGTCCATCCGGCATCAGGATACCGAGATCGTTCGCATAGTCGTCACCAATCGTCTGCACGAAATTCAAGTCGCGCCAGCCTCGTTCTTGCGCGAATGCGTACTGGCGCTCCAGGGTGGAGCGCCCGAGAATCATTAGCGCCACGCGCTGCTTAATATCAGCGGCGTTGCCGTTGACCGATCCGAGCCAGCTCGTGCACATCGGGCAAGGCCGTTCGCGTGGCGGTCCGTACATCCAGCAGTAGGTGACAAGCGTGTCTTTGTCGCCGAAGAGTTCCGGCAGTCCAACCTCGAACGCCTGTTCATCCTTGAACCGATCGTCTTTGCTGATCACAGGCCCCGGCGGCAGAGCGCGGCGCTGCTCGCCCACAGGCGAGTCATGTGGCGACGGAATTCGATCTCTTCGGCGAGCAACGCCTTGCGGGCTGCGTCGTATTCGGCGACGACCCCGGGAACGGAGTCTTGGCTTTGGTGGTCAGTTTGGTCGCCGGTGTCAGTTGATCTGTCATGTCTTACTCCCAGAAGGTTCATTGCAGCCGGCGTCCGTTTCAACCGCTGTCGGACCCAAGGTCAGACCCGTAGCGCGAAAGGTAGATCCACGGCCGGCGCACGCGATCGGCCTGCTGGAACGTGTCGATCGCCGGCTCCATGCGCAGGATCACGTCGATCTCGTCCAGGCCTTCGAGCAGCGCCGCGCGCCGCTCGGCCGGCACGCTGAACCCGCTCGTCCAACCTTCGGGGCCCTGCACGACGCAGCGAACTCGGGCAGCTCCGCGCCGTCGAGACCGTAGCGCCAGTTGGCGAAGAGCAGCTTGCCGAGGTCGGCCGAGGTGGAGCGGCCCGCCGCCATGGGCGAGATGGCGTCCGTATTGATGTTCGGCATCGGCATCGGCGCCGCGATGCCGGTGACCACGCTGAGTTTCTCCATGGGATGGCTCCTAATGCCGATCGAGCAGCTTGCGCGGGTCGGTGATGCAACCGCTCACCGCGGCCGCCGCGACGCTTACCGGGCTTGCGAGATGGGTGCGGCTGTGCGGTCCCTGGCGATG
>WHTS01000047.1:23808-42911 GCA_009377585.1 Betaproteobacteria bacterium | reverse complement strand
TCCCGCGCAAGCGGGAATCCAGAACGAGACTCCGCCTGGACCCCCGCGTTCGCGGGGGTGACGAACTACTGACTCAGGACACTATCGTTATCTTTGCAAATTGCCAACGAGACGCTCACACATGACCGCACTGCTGTTCACACCCCTCACCATCTGCGATCTCACGCTGCGCAATCGCATCGTGGTCTCGCCCATGCTCACCTACTGCGCCACCAACGGGCACACCAACGAAACACACCTGGCGCATCTCGCGAAGTTCGCGGTCGGCGGCGCGGGGCTCGTGTTCGTCGAATCCACCAAGATCGACCCGCGCGGATGCTCGACGCCGCGCGACCTGGGGTTGTGGAAGGACGAATTCATTCCCGGCATGCGCCGCATCGCCGATCTGGTCAAGAGCTACGGCGCGGCCTGCGGCATCCAGCTCGGCCATTCGGGGCGCAAGGCGCGCCGTGCCGTGCCGTGGGAAGGGCGCACGCCGCTCAAGGATGTCCCGGGCGTGGATCACGGCGAGCCGTGGGAGCTGATCGGCCCGAGTCCCATCGCGCATGGCGACCACTACCAGGCGCCGCGCGAGATGACGCAAGCGGACATCGACGAAGTTGCCGAGGCCTGGGGCCAGGGCGCGCGGCGGGCGCACGAATGCGGCATCGACGTACTCGAAATTCACGGCGCGCACGGCTATCTCATCCACCAGTTCCTGTCGCAAGCGGCCAATCGGCGCACGGACCGCTACGGCGGCTCGGCTGCGAACCGCATGCGCTTCGCGGTCGAGGTGGTGCAGGCGGTGCGGCGGCATTGGCCCGAATCGAAACCGCTCTTTCTGCGCGTGTCCGCGGCCGACGAGCTCGACTGGACCATCGAGGACAGCGTCGCGCTCGCAAGAGTGCTCGGAGAGCACGGCGTCGACGTGATCGACTGCAGCGCCGGTGGCATGTCCGACACCGCGCCGAGCAACAACCCGGTTTGCTACGGCTACCAGGTGAAATATGCCGAAGCCATCCGCCGCGGCTCCGGCGTCATGACCATGGCGGTGGGCATGATCGTGCACGCGGACCAGGCCGAAGCCATACTGAAATCCGGCGAAGCCGACCTGGTTGCGCTCGGCCGGGAGTACCTGGTCAATCCGAACTGGGCCATGGATGCCGCCTTGAAGCTCGGCATCCCGCAGCCGTACGCACATCTGCCGCCCGTTTTCGGGCACTATCTGGAGCGCCGCAAGCGCAGCTTCGAGCCGCTGCGGCACTCGACCTGGCAGACCGGCATAGAATCGCAGGCGCAGTCGGAGTAACGCGGCCCATGGACTCGCAGAACGGGGAAGCGCGCATGAATTCGGAACGACTCACGCAAGCATCATCGGCCACCCAGGCCGCCTCGCACGCCCGCGTCTCGCCGCTGCAAAGCGCGCGTGAGCTGAGTGCGCTCATCCGCGAAAGCGCGGACCAGATCGAAGCCACCCGCGAATTGCCCAAGCCGCTTTTCCATGCGCTTGCCGATGCCGGCATGTTCCACCTTGCCGTGCCGAAGGCGGTGGGCGGCATCGAGCTCGACCTGCCGACCTATACGCTCGTGATCGAGGAAATCGGCAAGGCCGACGCGAGCACGGGCTGGTGCGTGAACCAGGGTGCCATCTTCGGCACCTATGCCGCGCGCATGCCGGTGGAGACCGCACGGGCGATCTGGATCGATACACCGCGCAGCGTGGTGGCCAACACCCCGGCGCCGGTGGGCAAGGCCGTCGTCGCACCGGGCGGTTTTCGGGTCACGGGGCGGCATCCCTTCAGCACGGGCTGCCGCCACGCCTCCTGGCTCGCATCCCAGTCGCAGGTGATCGAGAACGGCGAAGTGCGGATGCAGGACGGCAAGCCCGAAGCGCGCTATTGCCTCGTGCCGGTGGCCGAAGCCGAGATTCACGACACCTGGCGCACGCGCGGCATGCGCGGCACGGGCACGCACCACTGGTCGGTCAACGACGTGTTCGTTCCGGCCGAACGCACGTTCCTCTATGCCAGCGCGCCGCTCGTCCAGCCAGGCCCGCTCTACAAGATTCCGCGCACGCTCGCCTTTGCCTGCGGCGATTCCGCGGTCGGGCTGGCCGTGGCGCGAAGCTGCCTGGAAGCATTCATCGACCTCGCGGGCGCGAAGTCACCGCGCTACGTGAAAGGCCTGCTGCGCGAGCAGGCGCTGGCGCAGGTCACCGTCGGGCGTGCGGAAGCGAGAATACGCTCCGGCCGCGCCTTCCTGATGGAAGCGATTGGGGAGGCGTGGAACGAAGCGGTCGCCACCGGCGCCGTGAGCCTGGAGCGGCGCGCGGCCCTGCGGCTTGCGACCACGCACGGCATACGGATTGCGGCCGAGGTCGTGGACGATCTCTACAATGCGGCAGGCGCCACCGCTGCCTTCGAGGGCCACGTCATGCAGCGGCACTTCCAGGACATCCACGTCATCACGCAGCACGTGCAGGGAAGGCTGTCGCACTACGAGCTGGTGGGCAAGCTCGCCCTGGGAGTGCCGACCGAGATTCAGCACATGTAGGCAGCGGCTGGCCAGCTCGGTCGTGGCGCCGCCGTTCGATCGATAGTCGATAAAAAGGGGTCAGGCTCGGAGCCGGGCCCCTTTTTGTTTTGTTAACCACTCAATCGATGGCCGAGTGCACAAGGTTGGCCACGATATCGAGCCGCTGGCTGTGCCAGGGATCGGGGATGCGGCTGTTGGTGATGTAGGCGAACGATACGCCCGAATCCGGATCGGTCCAGCAGTACGACGAGCCGACGCCGCCATGTCCGTAGGTGTTGGGCGATGCGATGCTGCCCAGGCCGCGAATCGTTTCCGTTGTCCCGCGCACATGCACGCCCAAACCCCGGTGCATCGGCATCTGCATGTTGTGATCGAACATTTCGCCGGTGTGGTTGCGCGTCGCAAACTCGATCAGCCGCCTCGACAGCAACCGCGTTCCGTTCAGCCGCCCGTAGCCTGCCATCATCTGATAGAGACCTACCATGCCGCGCGCAGTGGCGAAACCGCCGCTGCTCGGGATGCCGGCGCGGCGGTGTGCCGGCGTGTTCTCCTGCTCGAGCGCCTTCTGTCCCTCGGTGGCGGGCTCGTAAATTGTCGAACAGCGAGCGTGCTCCGAGTCCGGCAGGCCGACGTACATGTCGCGCCCCAATCCGAGAGGCTCGATCACGCGCCGGCGCAGAAAGTCCCGATAGTCGACGCCCGTCAACGCCTCGATCAGTACCGCGCAGGTCGCGTGCGCCGCGCGCGGGTGGTATTGCAGCCGCGTTCCCGGCGTCCATTCGAGCGTGAAGTCGCATACCTCCTTGCGCAGCCGCGCATGGTCGCTCCAGCACTCGAAGCTCGCGCCTGCGCCCGGGTATCCGCCGCGATGGCTCAGCACCTGCGCCAGCGTGATGTCGCCCTTGCCGTGGCGCGCGAACTCGGGGACGTACTCGGCGATGCGATCGGAGAAGCGCACCAGCCCCTCCTCGACCAGCACCCAGACGCCCACCGCGGTGATGACCTTGGTATTCGAGAACAGCAGCCATAGCGTATCGTCGCTCGCGGCCGCGTCGGGTTCCAAACAAGAGCGTCCGAACGATTCGTAGAGCGCGAGCCGTCCGTGGCGCGCGAGCGCGATCTGCGCGCCGGGATAGCGCCCCTCATCGATGTGGGACCGGATCAGCTTGCGCAGCCGCGCCAGCGCCGGCTCGTCGAATCCCAGCTCCGCGGGGCTTGCCGGCTGCAGCGGAAATGCCGCCTGTGCCGCGTCCTTGCTGTTCGTCATGTCGTTCATGTTTTCTCCTCATCCGGGTTCCGGAAGGTGCAGCAGGCACATTCCGCTCTTTGCTCCCCTCTCCCCTCGGGAGAGGGGTCGGGGGTGAGGGACAAGCCGGGCTGCGACTCGGTGGGCCGCTCGGCTGGTCGCCGCTCATATTACGACGAATCGCCGCGGCAAAACGTCACACTTGCGCGCAACCGCGCCTGTCTCCGATCGGCTCGCCGCGACGTATTTCGCGCCATGTACCAAGCCGGCGCTGGAAACAAACGAAACAAATCGCTGCACGCACTGACATCGCCTGGATACGCGCCACTCCTAGACTGCGCCGCAATTCGAGCGGCTCGCCGCAACGTGCCATGACCGGATCATCGTCGACCTAGGAGCAAACGACATGCGCTGGCTGTTCGCCAAACGACTGCGTCCGTTCGTGCTGCTCGCCGCTTGCGCGAGCCTGGTGCTCAATCTCATGCTGCTCATGCCGGCGGTCTACATGATGCAGGTCTTCGACCGCGTGTTCGCGAGCCGCAGCCTGGAGACGCTCGCCATGCTGAGCCTGCTGGTCGTGCTGGCGCTTCTGCTCGCCTATGCCATGGATGTCGTACGCGGCCGCGCGCTCGCCTGGGCGGGCGGGCTGCTGGAAAGAAGATTGTCGCCGGCCGCGCTGCGCACCGCCCTCGAGCGGGCCGCCCAACCCGGGCGCGTGCGCGACGCGGACCAGATGCGCGACATCGGATCACTGCGCTCGTTCCTCGCGGGCAACGCCGTCTTGGCCCTGTTCGATGCGCCATGGGTCCCCATCTATCTCCTGGTCATTAGCGCGATGCATCCGCTGCTCGGCGCATCGGCCGCGCTCGGCGCGGCTGCCCTGTTTGCGCTCGCGCTACTCACCGATGCGATGACACGCGCAGTCGCGGAAGGGGCGCAAAGCCAGGCACGCGCCATCCAGCGCCATACGCAGTCCCTGATGCGGCACGCCGATGCGATCGCCGGCATGGGCATGACATCGGCCGCGCTCGATGGCTGGCGGGGACAGCACGATGCCTTGCTGGATACCCGCACCCAACTCGGCGAACGCTCCGCCGCGCTGTCGGCCGCCGCCCGCGTCGCACGCCAGACCTTGCAAGCCGCATTGCTCGGCATCGGCGCATGGCTCGTAATCGGCGAGCACGCCTCGCCCGGCATCATGGTGGCGGCGACGATCCTGTTCGGCCGCGCGTTGCAACCGGTCGAACAATTGATCGCGGGCTGGAAGGGATTCGTCGAAGCGCGGGCCGCCTGGCGCCGCATCGGTGAGCCCGGAACCGCGGCGAGCGCCGACGAGCGGCTCGAGCTGCCGGCGCCGCAAGGACGCATCGAGCTCGAACGCGTCGTGTTCGGCGGCGCCGGGCAGCGCGCACCGCTCATCAAGGGCGTGAGCCTTTCGGTGCAGGCGGGCGAAAGTCTCGGCGTGGTCGGTCCCAGCGCCTGCGGCAAGACGACGCTGCTGCGCCTGCTGCTCGGCATCTGGAAGCCGCAGTCGGGGACCGTGCGCCTCGATGGCGCCGACATCGCGCACTGGGATCGCGATGCGCTCGGCGCGCATGTCGGTTACCTGCCGCAGGACGTGGAGCTGTTCGCGGGCACGGTGGCGCAGAACATCGCGCGTCTGGGTGAAATCGATGGCGAGCGCGTGGTCGAGGCGGCGCAGCTCGCGCATGCGCACGAGATGATTTTGCGCCTGCCCTCGGGCTACGACAGCCCGATCGGCGACGCCGGCACGATGTTGTCCGGCGGGCAGCGCCAGCGCATCGCGCTCGCACGCGCGCTCTATGGCGCACCCCGACTGGTGGTGCTGGACGAGCCCAATGCCAACCTCGATGCCGAAGGCGAAGCGGCGCTCGCAGCCGCCTTGCGCGAGCTGAAGCAGCGCGGCGCCACGGTCGTCGTGGTGAGCCATCGGCCCGCGCTCATGTCGCAGCTCGACAAGATCGCCGTTCTGCGCGATGGCGTGCTGGAAGCTTTCGGCCCGGTCGCAACCGTGCTGCGCCCCGTGGCGCGGCCCGGCGCGTCGGCCGAGCGTGCGGCAGCCTCTTCCAACCCAAGCGATGCGGTTGCAGCCGCCGCGCTGCATGCCAGCCGCTAGGAGCGTCGCCATGTCCAAAACCCACGCACCCACTCTCGCCCTTGTATTGCAACAGGCGGCGCCCGATCCGACTGCGAATACGCAACTGCGTCGCCTCGCGCGCCACACGCTATGGCCGCTTGCCCTGGCCGCCGCGCTGGCCTTCACCTGGTCGGCGCTCGCCCCCTTGTCCGGAGCCGTGATCGCGCCGGCGGAAGTCAAGGTCGAGTTGAACCGCAAGACCGTGCAGCATGCCGAAGGCGGCATCGTGCGCGAGATCCTCGTGCGCGACGGCCAGAGTGTGCGCGCCGGCGATCCGCTGCTCGTCATCGGCGGCCTGCGCTCGCAGGCCGAGCTGGCGCTGCTGCAGGATCAGCTGCGTGCCGCGCGGCTGCGCGCGGCGCGCGCCGAAGCCGAAGCACGCATGGCGACGAGCTTCGTGCCGCCGCCGGACATGGCTCACGATCCCGAGGCCGCCGAGCACATCGTGCGCGAGCGCGCGGTGTTCGATACGCGCCGCCTGGCGCTGCAGGAGCAGATCGCCCTGCTCGGGGAGCAGGTACGGCAAGCCGAAGCGCAGGTTGCCGCCTTCCAATCTCAGATCGAAGCGACTTCGCGCTCGGCCAGCCTGTCCGACGAAGAGCTCGCGCTCAACCAACGGCTTGCGCGCGAGGGCTTTGTCAGCCGGGCCCGCCTGATCGGATTGCAGCGGGTGTCGTCCGACTATGCCAGTCGCATCGGCGAGCATCGCAGCGACCAGGCTCAAGCGCGCCAGCGCGCCGGCGAGCTGCGCGCGCGCATCGCACAGCTGCGGCTGCAGCAACAGACCCAGGCGACCGACGAGCTGCGCGATGCAACCGCCCAAGTGCGCGAGCTGACCGAGCGCCTGCGCCCGTCCGCGGACGAGGTCGAACGTCAGACCGTGCGCGCGCCGGTCGATGGAACGGTCATGGCGCTGCACGTCGCCGCACCCGGCGCCGTAGTCGGCCCGCGCGAGCCGTTGCTCGACGTGGTGCCGGTACGCGAGAAGCTCGTCATCGGTGCGCGCATCGCCACGCAAGACATCGAACACCTGCACGTGGGCGGTGCGGCCGACGTGCGCCTGCTCGGCGCCGATGCGCTGCGCCGTCCCCTCATCCCCGGCCGCGTCACCTTCGTCTCACCCGACCGGATGAGCGACTCGACCGGTGCGCACACCTGGTTCGACGTCACGGTCGAGGTCGAGCGCTCGGCACTGCCCGCGGAGCAGGCGGCGCAGCCCCTGCAGCCTGGCATGCCGGCCGAGGTCTACATCATCACGTCCGAGCGGAGCCTCCTCGAGTACCTGGCCGAACCGCTGGGGCTCTTCACGCAACGCGCGCTGCGCGAACCCTGAGCATCATCGACAACAGCGGACATTCCGCACCCATCCGTCCACAACCTGCAAAAGAGGATACGACCATGAAATCGAGTTTCTTCAAGAGCCCCATCGGGACCGTCGGTCTGAAGTCTGTTTCCGCGTCCACCATCGCCCCCGCTGCCGAAGAGGTGACGATCCAGTCCGTGACGAGCTTCTTTTCCCCGAGCAGCGGCATTCTGAGCGTATTCGGCGACGGCCTGAACAACGCGATCACGCTGGGCCGCAACGCGGCCGGCCAGCTGCTCGTCAACGGCGGCGCGGTGCCTGTGCTCGGGGGCACGCCCACAGTTGCCAACACCAGCCTGATCCAGATCTTCGGCCAGAACGGCAACGACAACATCACGCTGGATGAAAGCAACGGCGCGCTGCCGCGCGTGAACATGTTCGGCGGCACGGGCAACGACGTGCTCACCGGTGGTTCCGGGGCGGACCAGATATTCGGCCAGGCCGACAACGATACCTTGCTGGGCAAGGGCGGAGCGGACTTCCTGTTCGGCGGCGCGGGCGACGACGTGTTGACCGGCGGCGATGCCGACGACCGCGTCTTCGGCGAGTCGGGCAACGACCGCATGATCTGGAATCCCGGCGACGACACCGATCTGTTCGAAGGCGGCGCGGGCATCGACACCGCCGAGGTCAACGGCGGCGGCGGCAGCGAGCAGTTCACCACCACCGCCAACGGCACGCGCGTGCGCTTCGATCGGATCAACCCCGCCCCCTTCGCCATCGACATCGGCACCTCCGAGAACCTGGTGGTCAACATGAACGGCGGCGACGACAGCTTCAGCGCCACCGGCAACCTCGCCGCGCTCATCAAGATCACCGTCGACGGCGGCGCCGGCAACGACACCATCCTCGGCAGCAACGGTGCGGACATCCTCATCGGCGGCGACGGCAACGACTTCATCGACGGCCAGCAAGGCAACGATGTTGCCTTTCTCGGCGACGGCGAGGATGTCTTCCAGTGGGATCCGGGCGACGGCAGCGACACCGTCGAAGGCCAGGACGGCATCGATACGATGCTTTTCAACGGCAGCGCGGGGAGCGAGATTTTTGAGACTTCGGCCAACGGCGGGCGGGTGCGCTTTACCCGCAACCTCGGCAACATCGTGATGGACCTGGACGATGTCGAGTCGATCGACCTCCATGCCCTCGGGAATGCCGATACGGTGATCGTCAACGACATGAGCGGCACCGATCTCACCGAGGTCAATGTCGATCTCGCCGGCACGATCGGCGGTAGCTCGGGCGACGGGTCCGCCGATTTGGTGATCGCCAACGCCACCAACGGCAACGACATCGTCGACGTGTTCGGCGCCGGGACTGCGGCCTCGGTCGTGGGCTTATCGGCCCTGATCAACATTCGGAACAGCGAAGACGCCAACGATTCACTGGTCATCAATGCGCTGGGCGGCAACGACGCCATCACGGCCACCACGCTGCCGGCCGGTGTGATCAAGCTCACCCTCGACGGCGGCGCGGGCGACGACACGATTCTCGGCTCCCAGGGCGCCGACGTGATCCTCGGCGGTGACGGCGAGGACTTCATCTTCGGCGACAACGGCAACGACCTGGCGCTGATGGGCGCGGGCAATGACGTCTTCCAGTGGGATCCGGGCGACGGCAACGATACGATCGAAGGCCAGGACGGTACCGACACGATGCGCTTCTTCGGCTCGGGCGCCGCCGAGAACATCAATGTCGTTGCCAACGGCGGGCGGGCGCTGTTCCTGCGCGACGTGGCAAACGTGACGATGGATCTCAATGACGTCGAGTCGATCGACTTCCGGGCGCTCGGCGGGGCGGACAACATCGTGGTCGGCGATCTTTCCGGCACCGATGTGACCCGTATCGATCTCGACCTGCGCGGCCCCAACGGCGGCGGCGACGGCGCCACCGATAGCGTCACTGCCACCGGCACCAACGGCGCCGATGTCTTCGGCGCCGCGGGCGATGCTGGCGGCATCACCGTCTTCGGCTTGCAGGCGGACGTGAACGTCTTCCATCAGGAGGTCGCCAACGACCGGCTCACGCTCAACGGCCTGGGCGGCGACGACGTGATCGACGCCACCAGCCTGGAGGCCGACGGCATTCAGCTCGTGATGAACGGCGGGCTCGGGGACGATGTCATGCTCGGCGGCGAAGGCGACGATCTCTTCACCGGCGGCGACGGCGACGACCTCGTCCTCATGAACGCGGGCGACGACAACTTCCTCTGGAATCCCGGCGACGACAACGACACCCTCGAAGGCCAGGACGGGTTCGACACGATGCACTTCAACGGCTCCAACGCGGCCGAGAACATCACCGTCTCCGCTAACGGCGGGCGGGCGCTGTTCTTCCGCAACGTCGCCAACGTCACCATGGATCTCGACGGCGTGGAGAGCATCGACTTCAACGCCCTCGGTGGCGCCGACACCATCGTCGTCAACGACATGTCGGGCACCGATGTGACCGAGGTGAACATCGATCTCGCCGCGAGCAACGGCACGGGTGACGCGCAGCCCGACACCGTCGTCATCAATGCAACCAACGCCGACGATGTGATCCTGGTCATCGGCGATGAGAACGGGGTGACGGTGCTGGGGCTCGCATCCCAGATCAACATCGCCGGTTTCGAAGCTGCAAACGATCGGCTGGTGATCAACGGGCTCGCCGGCAACGACGTGATCGAAGCAAGCGGCGTGGGCGCGGGCAGCATTCAGCTCACGCTCAACGGCGGCGCCGGCGACGATGTCGCCATCGGTGGCGACGGCAACGACGTGCTCACCGGAGGCGACGGCGACGACGTGCTGCTGGGCGGACTGGGCGTCGACATCCTCGACGGCCAGGTCGGCGACGATGTCGAGATCCAGCTCACGGCGGGCGGCGGCGGCGGGTTGTTCGTGTAGTCGAGCGGCGGCGCAGCGCTTGCGGGCGCTGCCGCACTTTGTCGTCGAACGAGCTCGTCACGAGTGTCCTGAGTCAGAGTTCGTCACGCCCGCGAACGCGGGGGTCCAGGCGGAGCCTCGTTCTGGATTCTCGCTTGCGCGGGAATGACGAGTTACGACCAATTTACGATTCACCACAGTAGGTGCCGGGCTCACTTTCAAGGAGATGACCATGTACCAACGTATGAGTGCTGTTGCGCTATTGTTGCTGTTGAACGCCGGCTGCGCCACGACCGATGCGCCGATTGAGGTCAGCGTACCGGATGCGATCAAGCCGGGTCCGCACGAGTCGCTTGCTTTCGTCACCCCGGCCAACGGCGTGCAGATCTACGAATGCCGCGCCAGCAAGAATCGCCCCGGTGCCTACGAGTGGGCCTTCGTCGCACCGGACGCGGACCTGTTCGATCACAAGGGCGACAAGGTTGGCCGGCACTATGCCGGACCGCATTGGGAGTTGGCGGACGGCAGCAAGATCGTCGCCAGCGTCAAGGCGCGCGCGGATGCGCCGCGAGCAGACGCGATTCCCTGGCTGCTGCTTTCCGCCCGATCGGTCGGTCCCGAGGGCCCGCTCAGCAAGGTGAGCAGCATACAGCGGATGAGCACGCAGGGCGGACTGGCGCCGAAGAACGGCTGCTCGCAAGCCACGGCCGGGCAGTCAGCACGCGTTCACTACACCGCCAACTACTACTTCTTCAACAATGGGAAGTAGGCGGCACGGGCGCGTCAACCACGCAACCACACCACCCCGCCCGCTGACGCGGGCACCCCTCCTCGTGAGCAGTATTAGCCCGCAGGCGGGCAGGCGCGGCTAAGAAACCTGGTTGGGTTTCTTGAGAGAGGAGGGGAAACAACACTCCCCTCCTTTTCAAGGAGGGCTGGACGCGACAACGTCGCGGACGGGGTGGTCTCCCTCCGAGTCCCCGAACACCGAAGCTTCAAATCACGGCAACGCCCTGGATCTCGATGACGAGACCGGGGCGTGCGAAGTTCGATACCGTGATAAGGGCGCTGGCGGGATAGCGCCCGTCCGGGAAGCATTCCGCGCGGATCTGCACGAAGCGGTCGCCGTTGCGCGGATCGTCGATGAAGACGGTCATGGTGACGAGATTCGCGAGGCTGCCGCCCGCGCGCTGCAAGGTGCGATCCATCAACGCGAATATCGTCCGCGCCTGCGCCTCGAAATCGCCCGCGATGTCGCGTCCTTCCAGATCGACCGCCGCGGTCTGCCCGGCCAGCCACACCGTGCGGCCGCCTTGCGTCACCACGGCGGGGCTATACGCCCGCGATTTCTGCCGCTCGGTGGCTTCGAGGTATTCGACGATCGTTGCGCCAGGCGTGCCTGCGCCCGTGGACGATGAGGTCATCATGCGCTCCGCGTAGTAAGCTAGCGTTCGGGAAGCTTACTGCATGCGCATCGACGCCCGCAACGACCCCAGGAGGCAGCACGAATGAAGCGCCCTCATACGCCCGCGATTTTTGTCGCCGCTTGCGCGGCATTGCAACCGATGGCTGTGCATGCGCATCATGCGATGGGCAACGCGCTGCCCGGCAATGTGTTCGAGGGTCTTCTGTCCGGCCTCGCGCATCCGCTGATCGGCCTCGATCACTTCGTGTTCGTTCTCGCCATGGGGGCCGCCTGCTATTACTTCGGCCAGCGCGTGCTCGGCATCGGCGCCTTCCTCATCGCCGCGCTGGCCGGAACGATGCTGCATGTCCAGCAAACCACCCTGCCCTACGCGGAGCTCTGGATCGCAGCAAGCCTGGTGACGCTCGGCATCGCAGTGCTGTTTGCCGCCCCCGCACGCGGGCGC
Organism: Betaproteobacteria bacterium; assembly: GCA_009377585.1. Lineage (NCBI taxonomy): Bacteria > Pseudomonadati > Pseudomonadota > Betaproteobacteria > Betaproteobacteria bacterium. The sequence continues at coordinate 30,895 of WHTS01000047.1, read as the reverse complement.
ATCGCCGGACCGATCTTCTTTGCGCTGGCTGGCCTCGTGCACGGCTACGCCTACGGCGAATCCATCGTCGGCGCCGAGCAGACGCCGCTCGTTGCGTATCTCGTCGGCTTCACCGTCATCCAGTGCGCCATTGCCCTGGCAGGTTTCGCGCTCGCGCGCCAAGCCGATCGCATGCACCGTTCGACCGTCGCGCTCAAGACGGTCGGCGGCATCGCCTCCATCGCGGGCGTTGCGTTCCTCCTGATCGCGCTATAGCGCGTGGGGTCAGGTCTTGCTTGTTGCAGATATTGATTCTTGCCTGCAACAAGCAAGACCTGACCCCCAATCCCTGACCCCCAATTCCTATCCGCGCTGCTGGCTGCGAGGCGCCTTCTCGCTGGTCGTGACCACCTCGGTGACGACGCGGCGCACGTCGCCGGGCGCGAACGGCTTTTCCAGGATTGCGCAGCGTCCGGAATCGGCCAGATCGCGCAACGCCTCGGAGAGCGTATCGCCGGTGACGAACACCACCCGCGCCGCGCGCTCGGGCCAGCGCCGCTTGACCTCCTCGAACAGCGTCAACCCGTCCATATCGGGCATGCGAATATCGGTCAGCACGACATCGTAGTGCCGGGCTTCCAGCCGCAGTAGCGCTTCGCGTCCGGACGACGCCGTTTCCACGCGGTGTTGCGCGCTGGACAGGATCTCGCGCAGCACCTCGCGCACTTCCGCCTCGTCGTCGACCACCAGTACCGTGCGCGCGATGGACTCGGCGAAGGCGGCTCCGGCGGGGCCGTCATCGGCCGCATCGGCAGCGCGAAACGGCAACGCGATCGTGAACACCGTTCCCCCATCGGGCGGACAGTCGACGCTCAAGGCGCCACCATGCGCTTCCACGATGCCGGCGCTGACCGCGAGCCCCACGCCCGTTCCGACACCGATCGGCTTGGTGGTGAAGTAAGGCTCGAAGATCCGCGCCCGCAGGGAGCGCCACGTCGATGGCGCTGGTGCGCACCGCATAGCCGGTGATGTCCAGCGCCGCGGAGACGACGTCGTTGACCGCCACCGGGCCCGGCTCGGGCTTCTGCTGGCGCGCCATCGCCAGAAAGGTGCGCACGATGCGCGCACAGCGCTCGGCCGCGGTGCGGATTCGTTCCGCGGCGACCCGGATCCCGGGCGCACCCTGCTCCTCGAGCAGCACCGCGCGCGCCACCACCACCGACAACGGGTTGTTGAGCTCGTGCGAAACGCCCGCGAGCAGCGAACCGAGCGCGGCCAGCTTTTCGCGCTGGTGCAGGGTCTCGCGCTGCCGGGCGAGCTCCGCGGCGGCATTCTTCTTCTCGGTGATGTCGCGCGCGATGGTGAGCACATGCGGCTTGCCGCGATAGTGCATCGGCACCGCGTGCACCTCCAGCTCCAGGGGCGCGCCGCCGCGGCGCACGTCGGAAATCTCGCCGTGCCATGGCTCGCCGCTCATCACGGCGCGGTGCAAGTCCGGATGCGACGTCGGGTTCAGAACCCTGCGCGAGGATGTATGGGCCGCTGCCGGCTCGTCGAAGCCGCAGATGCGCGACATCGCCGGGTTGATGTCCACGATCTGGCCAGCCGCGTTCCACAGAACCAGCCCGTCGATGGACGCGTCGAACATCGACCGGTATTGCTCCTCGCTGTCCTCCAGCGCGCGCTGGATCTCGATGCGCGCCTCGATGTCGCGGCGCAGCCGCGTTTGCGTCTCCGCCACCTCGACCGCCATCGCATCGAACGCCAGGCCCAGGCGCGCCAGCTCGTCGCGGCCCTGCAGGCCACTGCGCGCTGCCAGATTTCCCGCCGCGAGCTGCTCGGCGGCGTGCACCGCGTTGTCGGCGGCGTTCACCGCAAGCCGCCCGCGGCGCTCCCGGATCGCGGCAGCGGCCTCGGTCGGATCGAACTTGGGCAGGACGTCGGCGATCGGCCGCTCCAGCCAGGCGCGCCGGGTCGCCGCGATGACTTCGTTCTCGTCGTTGGTGAGAACGACGACGATGTAGTCGTGGTTGTGGGCCAGGACCGCGATCTCGCGCTGGGCCACCTCGATGTCGCCCTTCAGCAGCAGGTACTCCAGCGTGCTCTGCAGCCGCGACATCTCCTGGGCGACGCGCTTGGAGACGTCGTCCTCGACCGCCTGCTCGGCCCGCGGCACGTGATAGAGCACGTTGATCGCGCTCAGCACGGCGGCAAAGCCCAGCACGATCAGCGGGACGGTGAGCCGCAGCGAGGCGGGAACGCGCAGTGTCACTGGCGCAGTTGCATCAGCGGTTGCGGCGCGAGCAGCTCGCCGATGCTGACGCCGGCGCGCAGCAGCTTGGCATCGAGCATCAGATCCATGAGCCTGCCGCCGCTCATCACCAGCTCCGGCGCCGCGCCCCCGATCATCCTCAGGTTGTCTTCGCGCGACGGGATACGCAACCCGCGCATCGATTGCAGGAACTGCTCGCCGCTGGTCTGCTGGCGCACGCCCATGCGCCGGGCGGCATCCTGCGGATTGCGCTCGAGGTAGTCGATCGCCTTGAACCAGCCGGCCAGCAGCATCTGCACGGCCTTCTTCTGCTCCTGCAGGACGTTGGCGCGCACGGCGACCAGGTCGACGATCTCGCCGGGGATGCGCGTGCTGTCGAACAGCGTCGTGGCCCCGGCCGCCAGCAACTGGCTGCGATAGGGATCGAAGGTCACTGCGCCGTCGACGCGGCCCTTCTCGAATGCGTTGGGCTGCTCGTTGGATTCGAGATGGACGATCTGCACGTCGGCGGCCAGCATGCCGCTCAACGCCAGCGCCCGGCTCAGAACATACGCGCCGAGCGCGCCGCTCTCCACCGCGACCCGCTTGCCCTTGAGATCGCGCATGCCCTCCATGCCCTGCCTTCCGACCACCACGTCGGCGCCGTGCGAGACGTCCACCACCAGGATGATGCGCGGGTCCAGGCCGTCGATGGCCAGCGGAAACAGCTCGTCCAGGGTGATGACCATGCCATCGATCGCCTGGTTGCGAAACGCGCGCAATACTTCGCTCGCCGACGGATACTCCACCAGCTGCACCGCTTTCGAGTCCAGGTGGCCCAGCTCGCGCGCGAGGTACAGCGGCTCGCTGCCGATCCAGACGTTGGTGCCGATGCGAAGCGGCGCTTCGGTTGGCTGCATGCAGCCCGCAAGCGACCCGGCGAGCAAAAGCACCAGCACGACCCAGGCCACTGCGCACACGTGTGCGCACAGCCCTATTGCGCGCACGTGTGCGCACAGCCCTATTGCGCGCACGTGTGCGCACAGCCCGATTGCGCGCACGTGTGCGCACAGCCCGATTGCGTGCACGTGTGCGCACGGCCCGATTGCGTGCACGTGTGCGCACGGCTCGCTCACGGCGCCTGCTCCCCATCGGCCACGAACACGTAACCGGCGTTGCGAATGGTGCGAATGTACTGCGGGCGCTGCGGATCGGGCTCGATCTTCTTGCGCACGCGCATCACCCGCAGATCGACGCTGCGATCGAACGGATCCCAGTCGCGCTGCTGGCTCAGGTTGAGGATGCGCTCGCGCGAAAGCGCCTGGTTGGGATGCTCGGCGAACGCCTTCAGCAGGTCGAACTCGAGCGGGGTGATCGGGACCTCGTTGCCTTGCGGATCGATGAGCCGGTGCGCGGCAAGATCGAGCATGCAGCGGCCCATGCGAATGCGCTGCGTCTGCGCAGGCGGCGACTGCGGCGCCGAGGTTCGGCGCAGGACGCTGCGAACGCGGGCCAGCAGCTCGCGCGGGTCGAACGGCTTCGAGACATAATCGTCCGCCCCGACCTCGAGCCCGACGATGCGGTCGACCACGGTCGAGGCCGAAGTGAGCATGACGATCGCCAGCCCCTGGTAGCGCTCGCGCAGATGGCGCGCGAGGCTCAGCCCGTCCTCGCCCGGCATGTGGATGTCGATCAGCGCCACGTCGGCGCCGTGCGACTGAACCAGCGCGCGAGCGGCACGCGCATCGGCGGCGGCGAGGACTTCGAAGCCGTGAGCGGCGAAGTATTCCTGCAGCACTTCGCGCACATCCGGCTCGTCGTCGACGATCAGGATCGTGGCCGGCTGGCTCATCGAGCTTGGCTCTCCCAATGCGATCCCCGGAGCAGGCGGCGTCCCCGAGGGACAGAGGCCGAATGATACAGCGGCTCATTGCCATCGGCATGGCGGCGTGCTACCTGCCGGGACGTATGCCTCACTCGTCGTGGCGGCCACGTCGGCAGTGTGTGGCGCGGTGCGGTGTCGAGCGGGGAACGCTACCGGACGCCACGCCCCGCGAGTCGACGCGAGGCGCGATCGGTTGGAGCGGGCGCCGATTTGGGCTAAGTTAGATGCTGGCGCCAAGTTGATGCTAGCCCCGGCCGGCAGCGCGGGCCGCTGTTAGCGTCAACTTGGCGCCGGCAACGCATGCCCATTCATCCTGGCGAGCTTTCCCTAAATGCCTTACAGCTCGCTCCCTCACCCCCAACCCCTCTCCCGGAGGGAGAGGGGAGCGTTGTGCGGAAAGCGGCTTGTCAGCCACTTTCCGAACGTTCAATAGGAGCCAAGGCCATGGCCGCAGACGTCATCATCTCCGCCGACTCGCATGTGTTCGAGCCGATCGACCTGTGGGAGAAGCGCATCGACAAGCGCTTCCGCGAACGCGGCCCGAGATACATCCGCGACTACCAGGGGAAGCCCGGGACCTGGTTCGTCTGCGAAGGCGCGACGCCGAGATCGGTCGCCGGCATCGGCGCGGTCGGCATCCCGAAGGAAGAGCTGGCGAAGTTCGCGGGCTCGCATTACCAGGATCTGCGCCCGGGCGGCTACGACCCGGTGGAGCGCCTGAAGGACCAGGACATCGACGGCGTGTCCGCCGAGGTGCTCTACCCCACCTATGCCATGGGCCTGTACGCCGTGGAGGACATCGAGCTGCAGGAAGCGGCCTTCGAGGCCTACAACGACTGGATGGTCGAACTGTGCAGCCATGCTCCCGAGCGCCTGGCCGGCCTTGCGCTCATCTCCATCCGCGATGTCGACCATGCCGTCAGGAACCTGCAGCGCTTGAGCAAGCGTGGTTTGCGCGGCGCGATGATCTCGGCGGTGCCTCCAACCGGGACCGAATACAGCGAACCGCGCTACCAGCCGCTTTGGTCCGCGATCGAGGAAATCGGCCTTCCGATCAGCATTCACACGCTGACCAGCAGCCGCAAGCCGGGATACCGCTTCGATCGCACGACGCACGGCGCGGCCGGCTACCCGGAGACGCCGATGGAAGTCATGCTCACCCTGGGCGAAATCCTCACCAGCCCGTTGCTCGACCGCCATCCGCGGCTACGCCTCGTGCTCGCCGAGGCCGATATCGGCTGGCTGCCCTGGATGCTGACGCGCCTGGACCGCGGCCACGAGCGCTATGCGCGCCAGAACGGCATCCATACCGAGCTCACGCCGAGGGAATATTTCCGCCGCAATTTTTCGGCCGCGTTCATCAAGGACCGGGAAGGCGTGTTCGCGCGCGACTTCATCGGCGTGGACAACCTGATGTGGTCCTCGGACTATCCGCACACCGATTCCACCTGGCCGCGCTCGCGCGAAAGCATCGCGCACGACCTGGAGGGCGTCAACGACGCGGATCGCAGGAAGATGACTTGCACCAATGCCGCGCGGCTCTATGGTTTCGAGCTGGCCGCAGCCGGATAGCCAGTGAAAGGCACCGGGTGCACCAAGCCCGCCTGCCGACAGGCACGCATCCGGCCGGCGCGCCTCGAATGCGCCCTGCCGTGTCCGACAAGAAAGCGTCATTCCCGCACAAGCGGGAATCCAGGATCAAATTGTAAAGCAAATTCATGCAACCAGCCTGGGCTCCCGACTCCTCGGGAGGTCGCTTCCGCTACAGCGGGAGCGACGGACACTTCGTGTTTCCGCCGGCGCCGCAACCGGCTGAAACAAATGAAACGCAAATGACGCCGGCGTGAAATCCGGCGGATACCTCGCCGCCCTAGGATTGCACCACCCGCTCCTGCGAGTCGGAGCAATTCGAAGACCGTATATCGGGAGGTATCCGCATGAACGAGCGTACCTGCAAGCCGGCGCTTTCGCGCGCCAAGAAAATCCTGTTGGCGGCCTCGGTTGCCGGTTGCCTTGCCGCGGGGCCCGCAACGGCCGGAACGATCGGCATCAGCAGCGGTGCGCTCGTCATCGGCGCAGAACCGTCGGACACGGACATCGTATTGCTGGGGAGCAGCGACGCGACCCACTTCACGCTACAGACGCCCTCTGGCGCGACCTTCGATATCGTGACCGCCGGCTGCACCGTATCGTTGTTCGGGATCGATTGCCTGTTGTCGGGCTTCACCTCGCTGGTCGTGATCGGGTCCGACGGCGACGACGTCTTCGACTTCAGCCTTACCTCCGTCGCCGCGACGCTGGCGGGCGGCCTCGGCAACAACATCATTTTCGGGACTTCGACAATCGACACCATTTACGGTGGCTCCGGCGACGATGTGCTTTCTGGCGATGCCTCGGATTTCTTCTTCGGCGGACCGGGAGATGACATCGTTTTGGGAGGATTGGACCTCGGCGACAACAATCCGCAGTTCGATCCGCTGCCGAGGCCACCGGCCGCGGTGCCCGAGCCCGGCAGCATGCTGCTTCTGCTGGCAGGTCTGGGTGCGGCGGCGGTCACAAGATCCCGCCGGCAAGGGCGCACGCTGCGCTATTGTTGAGACCGCGGGAGTGACGAACGCGTCTAGTTTCTGCGGCAACGACGGCTTCCTGTTCTAGCCCGCGTGGGCTGCGGCTTCCTGCCGGGCAGGGGGCGCCACGCCCGCCTGCTCGCAGGTATTGGCCACGTCGCTGAGCGTCACGCGGCGCATGTCGCGCACCCAGCGCAGATCGTCGAAGTCGGTGCCGCGATGCATGGTGCAGCGGTTGTCCCACATCACCATCTCGTTGGGACGCCAGCGGTGCGTGTAGACGAACTGTCGCTGGGTCACGTGCGCGATCAGCTCGTCGATGAGCGTACGGCCCTCGGCATCGGGCATGCCGTAGATGCGCCCGGCATGCGAGGCGACGTAGAGCGATTTGCGGCCGCTTTGCGG
>WHTS01000047.1:19936-23255 GCA_009377585.1 Betaproteobacteria bacterium | reverse complement strand
CCGACTTCGGCGACGAAATCCGGCGTCACTGGCATGACGGTGATGGTCACGACTGCGCTCCTTCCAATCGAAGATCGGTCAGCTTACTCGCCACCAATATCGCGCGCAATGCGTGATGCTTGTCACAGACGCGCCCATACCCGCTGCCTATGCTGCCGTCGACGAGCCAGTCGCTCGCGCCTACCTAAGGGGAATTCGATCATGCAGCACCAAAGGACACTGGTTCGCTGGGTGGTTTCAACAACGTTGTGCCTTGGCTGCGCTTCGGCTAACGCCTTCATCACATACATCGACGAGTTTCGAATCGTTCGAAGCGGCGCCACGTTTTTCCTCGACACCTTCGACGATGGCGTGGAACCGCCGATCGTGCCGAACGCTTTCAATTGCGCTGCCGCCCCAAGTTGCTATTCCCTCTCGGGAACCTTCAACACGGACGACGAGGCGGGGGGCAAGTTGCGCATGAATACGGCACTGGGCGGCGAGGTCGAGAGCGCCATCGGCAATCCGCGAATCTTTCAGCGGGCCAGCCTGCTTTCGAATCGCAGTGATCTCCCAGCCGACATGAACGCAGGGCTCAAGCGGCATCGAGTGTTCAGCGCGTCTGTGGTCTACGACCTGGTCGTTCCGGGACCCGCTGATCAAATGCAAGTGCGTTTAGCCGATCCGCACGCGAACACTGCAGATCCCGGCCACCGGTCCGACACCCTTTCGCTCGCGGTACGCCGGGACGATGCCCCTGGCGCAATGCCGGTGATCCGGTTCTTCGAGCAGAACTTCAATGCCGGGACATTGACTGAAATCGACTCCACCCCGCTGAACCTCGCTCTCGGTGCGGATCAGATCCGGCTCACCCTGGCCCATAGCGTGGCCGATAGCACCGAGATCTTCGCTGCGTGGGATTACCTCTCCGGCGGCGGCGTGGTCGCGAGTGGATCTTTCGCGACACCCGGGAACATTTTCGACGGAGAAACCTTTACTCGCGCAGACTTCGGCGTCAGTGCCATGATTCCAGAGCCTGAAACATACGCCATGCTTCTAGCGGGCATAGGGGTACTGGTGTGGCGGCTTCGCGGGCGTAGGGGCCCCAAAATGCGTGCTAATAATAAGCGTGTCCTTCCCTAGCGCTTCCGGAGACCAGCCTCGTACCAAGCAGCGAGAGGGGGCAATGACGCACGATCCGGCTGACCGAGATTCGAGCAGGGAGCGGCGGTAACCTCCAGTCGGAAGGCGGTTCGTCCCGAATTGCCTTTGGTTGCGCCCGGTGCGAACACGGATGCCGCCAGCTGGCCATCGTCCGTGCGACCCGTGAGAAGCGGATCGACAGCGGGCGAGCGGGCAGGCAAACTTCCCCACTATGGAGGACACAGCCGCCAAACCGCTTCACGAGCTCACTATGACGACCGCGCCGGCCGCAAATTCCAGTTCCGATCCGCATAGCGCTCTGCCCCCGTCCCGCATCACCGTGCTCGATCTCACACTGGCCCGCGCCGGCCCCACCTGCGTGCGCCACCTCGCCGACTGGGGCGCGAACATCATCCGGATCGAGCCACCGGCCACGAGCGGTGAAGACGTCGCCGGCAAGCGCGACGGCTTCGACTTCCAGAACCTGCACCGCAACAAGTGCATGGTGCGCCTGGACCTCAAATCGGAGGAAGGCCATGCGGCACCATGCGCCTGGTGGAGCGCGCAGACGATCGGGCGCCCGGACTGGAAAGAAAAGGAAGAATGGAAAGTGGTGGCGGGACGGAGCCAAGACCGCAAGAACGTGAACGCCGCGATCGCCGAGGTCACCAAGACGAAGCCGATTGTTCGAGGGGGCCGGCGTGCCGTGCAGTCCGATCTACAACATCGACCAGGTCTTCGCCGATCCCCAGGTGCAGCACCTCGATATCGCCAAGCCGATGGCGAGCGAGCAGCTCGGCACGTTCAAGGTCGTCGGCTCGGCGATCAACCTGACCGGCGTGCCGAAGGATATCCGCAGCCCGACCGCGCCGGCGGGCGAGCATACCGACGAAGTTCTCGCCGCCGTTGGCTACTCGGCCAAGGAGATCGAGCAGCTGCGCGCCAAGGGCATCATCTGACGACAACCGCGGGCGCAGCCTCGCACCGCTGCCGCAGCAGGTCCGGCAACGGCTCCAGGCGCGCTTGCTCATCCAAGGGGTAGTGAAGATGGCGTCTAACCCATTACGCATCGGTTTCATCGGAGCAAACGGCAGATGGGGGCCACGGGCGCACGCGCCGGCGCTCACGCGCCTGCCCGAGGTGGCGATCCATGCTGTGTGCACGGCGCACGCGGACACGGCGCAGGCCGCGGCCGACAAGTATGGCGCCGCCCGCGCTTATAGCGACGTGAAGGCGATGAGCGCAGACCGCCAAGTCGAAGCCGCGCTCGTTGCCGTGCGCGTTCCGGCGCACCACGCCCTGAGCAAGGCGGCGCTGGAGGCCGGCAAGCACGTCTACTGCGAATGGCCCCTGGGCGCGAACACCAAGGAAGCCGAGGAGCTGGCGGCGCTCGCGCGCAAGATGAACGTCAAAACGATGGTGGGCCTGCAGCGGCGCGCCTCGCCGGCGTACCTGTATCTGCGCGAGCTGGTGAAGGATGGCTACGTCGGCCAGGTGCTATCGGTGCACATGACCCACATGGGCGCCGGCGTGCTCACCCGCACCGCCGACCGAACCTGGCAACGCGACGCCACCCTCGGCGCCAACACGCTCACCATTACGTTCGGTCATTCGATGGATGCGCTTTGCATGGTCGCCGGCGAGCTCGCCGAAGTATCGGGCGTGGTCAGCACACAGGTGCCGCAGTGGTTCGAATCCGATACCAAGCGATACGTCGATGTGACCTCGCCGGACAACGTGCTGCTCGCCGGCCGCCTAGATGGCGGCGCGGTGGTCAGCGTCCATCTCGGCGTCAACCCGTATCACGGCAGCGGCTATCGCCTGGAGATCTACGGCAAGGAAGGCACGCTCATGATGGTGGGCGGCGGCGAGGCCGGGCAGGAGACGAAGCGCAAGATTATGGGCGGACACAAGGACGACAAGACGCTGCAGGAGTTGCCGGTGCCCGATCGCTTCAAGTGGGTGCCGGATGAAGTGCGGGGCTTGGGTGAGGCCTACGATGTCGGGCAAATGTGGGTCAAGTTCGCTGAGGCGATCCGCAACGGTGGCGAGGTCGAAGCCGACTTCGATCACGCCGTGCGCCGCCATCGCATGCTGGACGCGATCCGGCGCGCCTCCGAGACGGGTCAACGGCAGAAGGTGCAATGAGGCGAGAGCACGAGTGGCGCGAAGCCCCGCGAACTCTCCCCTCCTCTCA